>JAMXLQ010000147.1 GCA_024280975.1 Methanosarcina sp. | reverse complement strand
GAGAACGTGCTTTTGACTGCATCAGGCAGCTCCAGAAGTGGGCTCCGGGACATCAGTTCACAACTTACGAGATTCCTCACGGTCCAAATCTCAAGGCTTTTATTGACATCTGCAATCGAAAAAATACCTGTCTTCTCTGCAAACGCATGATGTACAGAGAAGCTCACGAGGTTATGAGAAAAGAAGGCGCAAGCGGAATTATTACCGGTTCTTCCCTGGGACAGGTGGCTTCTCAGACTGCTGCCAATATGTATGCGGAAATTTATCAGCTTGCTATCCCTATTTATCATCCTTTGATTGCTTTAGACAAAACTGAAATCATGGATATTGCCCGCAAAATCGGAACATATGATATTTCCAATAGACCAGCAGGCAGCTGCACTGCTGTGCCTGAGAAGCCCGAGATAGGAGCAAATTACGACCTTATCGTACTAGAGGAAAGAAAAATGGATATTGAGACTATGGTTTCAAAGGCTATGAAAGCACTAAAAATTCTTAAACTCTGAAAAAGGTACGACCGTTCTGAAAAGGGTGCTAACAGTCTTAAAAATTTAAGGTCTATATATACTATTTTCAGATGGCTTGGACTTAAAAGCCTTCTTAGTTTTTCTTTTTTGATCGGCTTTTAAGAAGAGCCGCCTCTATATTCTCATAGAGATCTCCTTCTTTGAAAGGCTTTGAAATATACCCCTCTGGGTCTGTTAGTTTTGCTCGTTCGAGAGTTTCAAAATCCGTACAGGCAGTAAGGTAAATTATGGGTATTCCAAAGCGCGATTTAATAATTTTGGCCGCTTCAATTCCATCCATATCTCCCTTTAGCATAATATCCATCAAAACCAAATCAGCGTTTGTAAGCTCAGCTTCTCTTATCGCCTCTTCCCCCGAAACCACAGAACCCGGAACGGTATACCCTAAATTTCTCAGCCTGTTTTTAATGTTCAGGGCTACAATAGTCTGGTCTTCAACCACCAGAATTTTTGTTTTATCCATTTTTTCCACCCATTTTTTACATTTTTTGAACTACGTTGCGATTCTTTATCGACTACTGTTTTTCTAATCATCTTTAAAATTGCTCACTTCTAATCACATTTAATTTTCTTGACTTTTTCCCCTCAACAAAGTAATTACAAGCTGCAAGCTAAACGAATTCCAGTAATAAAACTTATAAGATTACTATTGTTCGTGTGGTTTGATCATCAAAAATTATAAAATTATTATAAGCTCTTTTTATTATATGCTCTTTTTTATTAATTTTGCTATTGCGCCCGAGTCGCCGCCCTAGTTTCGTCTCGCCCGAGTTCCGTCTCGGGAGGACGGAGTCCGTTTCACTCGCTTCGCTCGTTCAAGCGGACTTATTTGTAACTATAGATGCCGAACTTTATTTAGGGGGCTGAGTTCTGGGCAAGATAAATTATTTTTTTAACTCATTCAAGAGGAATGTTTAGAGATAGGTTATTTTTACGTTCTGTAGGTAACGCAGGTGGTACGGAATATCAGGTATGGGATATCAGGAGATTTATGCATATTCAAATTCTATGCTTCTTCCAATATCTACCCTAGAAAGTTTTACTCTTAAAAACATACGCTGACATACTTTCAGTTTCCAGTTGAGTCTTCCTGCTTATCAGAAATATAAATAATAAAACACTTCTAATAAAATTTCTTTTTATAGAGATAGTTCTCTTGGTCTAATGCTGTATATTACGTCATTTCCCTATATAGGCAGATTTGATGAAAAATCAATTTTTTGATGTGAAATCTCTTACTTTTTGAGGCAAAGAAGCGTACATTTTTAATATAAACGATCTTTTGAAGATTCTCCTGTCAGTACCTTAGATTATTCTCTTTACTTTCAACTCCACTTTTTCGGGTCTTCGAGTTCCCGTATTCAGTAAGGATTTCCTCTAAAGTATTCATGGAGAAATGAAATACAATGAGGCGTAGTGGAAATTTTACTCAGTAGTTTTTTCACTTTCTTTTCCAGCTACTTTTTCGGCTTCTTTCTTTTCGGCTCTGTGTTTGTGGAGTGCCATTTCTATATTGCTGTGCAGGTCTTCTTCTTTAAAAGGCTTTGAAATATATCCTGCAGGCTCTGTTGTTTTTGCCCTTTCCAGAGTCTCGTCATCAGTATAGGCGGTGAGATAAAGTACTGGAATTCGGAGCTTGTTTTTAATTTCACGGGCAGCCTCAATTCCGTCCATTTCTCCTTTTAACATAATGTCCATTAAAACAAGGTCTGCATTCGTCAACTCTGCTTTTCTTATTGCTTCCTCTCCTGTGGACGCAGTACCCGGTACAGTATAACCAAGATTTTTCAGTTTGTTTCTGATATTAAGGGCCACGATATTCTGGTCTTCGACAACCAGAATTTTTGCTTTTTTCATTGAATCTCCCCTTTAATATTGGATAAGCCGGATAATCAGTTGTTTTCCCTAAATAATATTTTGAAGGTTGTCTCTGAACCTTTTTGAAGTTCGATTGTACCCTCCAGTTGTTCAACAAGAATGTTTACAAGCTGTAGGCCCAGAGAACCAGTATTCCTGAAATCAAGGCCTTCCGGAAAACCCAACCCATTGTCCGAAACTACCAGCGAATATTGACTACTTTTGTCAACTGAGCTCTTTGCACCATTATTATTGGTGATATTACTTATACTTTTATTCTCTGCATTCCCTTCAGCCCTGCAGAGTTTTATTCGGATTTCTCCGTTTCTACCCTGAGGAAACGCATGTTTCAAAGAATTGGATAAGAGTTCATTAATAATTATCCCCAAAGGAACTGCTGTGTCCATTCCGAGAAAGGTTTCTTTAACATCCAGTTGCATCCTGACATCGCCTCTGACAGTATACGAGCGAAGAAGGTCTACGGTCAGTTTTTGAAGATATTCGGAGAAGTCAAGGGTTTCGCTATTTCTTGACTTGTACAGCTCTTCATGGATTATAGCCATAGTGGCAACCCTGTTCTGGCTTTCACGGAAGGCTTCAAGGACTTCCTTTTCGCTGAACCTTTCAGCCTGGAGTTCTAGAAGGCTGGAAATGACCTGAAGATTATTCTTTATACGGTGATGAATTTCCTTTTTACGGAATTCTTCCATTTTCCTTAGAGACTCTTCGGCTTCTTTTTGCTTGGTTATATCGTAAATTACACCGTGTAGGATATTTTTTTTGCCTGTAGAGTCCGAAACTTTCTGGATAATCTCATGGATCCATTTTATTTTTCCGTTCCTGTGCTGTATCCGGTACTCATGCTCTATAACAAGCAGCGGATAATTCTTTAATCTTTCATTATTATTAACAAGTTTACTCCAATCTTCAGGGAGAACAATCTGCTGCCAGTTTACTTTTCTGGAGAGGAAGTCTTCTCCCCGGTATCCTGTAATTTCCTCCACACTTCCTTCCAAAAGAATGAGTTTAAAATTAATATCTCCCTGGAAGGCTATGCCCCTGAAGTTCTCCATGAAGGATCTGTACCTCTCTTCGCTTTTCTTGGAGGCTTTTTCAGCTGCTTTACGCTGGGTTATATCCAGCATTACACCGACTACTCCTGCCACGTCTCCTGAGCTGTCCTGGTAAGTGGCTTTATGGAAAAGAAAATCTCTTTGCACATCGTCGGCGCAAACTACCTCAGTTTCGTAATAGTTACTTCCCCCTTTCTCAATAAGGCTCTTGTCATCCCTATAATATATCTCTACAAGTTCTTTTGGAACTCTCCTCTGAAACTCCCGGAAAGACCCTCCTATAACTTCATCTTTGGAAAGCCCCAAGATTTGCCTGGCAAAACTCTCATTACAGTTTACATATGTCTCATTTAAGTCTCTCTGGAAAACAGGACTTGGAATACTATCAAGCAGAGTTTCCAGAAACTGCACATTGTTCTGAAGCTTTTTTTCAATTTTCCTCCTTTCGAGTACTTCATGCACAAATTTCTCCTTTGCTTCCGTGTATTCCAGAGTTTTTTTCTCAATAAGCTTTTCTAGCTCCCGTTGATGAATTTGGAGATTTTCCTCAACATGCAAGTATTCTATTATCTGAGACAACAAAAATGCGGCAGAATCTAGGAAGTATATATCATTTTCAGTAAATTGTCTCTTCCCTCGGCTGTAAACTTCCATTACCCCAAAAGGCTTATTCATATTGCCTATCAGGATTGTCACTCCACTGGCTATCCCATTTTGCCTGAGAAATTCACTGCATTCAAAGCGGGTTTCAGTTTCAATATCCTCAAGGATAATCGGTCTTTTCAAAACAAGGGTATACTCTGCCTGAGACTTTTCTTTTATTATATCACTGTCTATGGGTCCAGCTTTCCAGCCATATTCTGTTCTCAAGGCAAAGGTCCCATAGGGTGTGAGTTCCAGAATCCTGGAAAATTCCACATCAAGACCCTTAGCAATAAGCAGGGAACTTTGTTCTAAAATCTCCTGAAGGCTTTTGTGTGTTGGGGATATCCTGCCGAGGTTTCTCAGGGAGAAATATTGTTTTTCCCTTTTACAAAGTTTCTCTTTGGTAAGAACCATGAAACTTATGTCAAATCCCTCAAGATTCACGTAATTCTCTTCCGGGAAAGGATAGACTACTACATCATACGTTGTTTTCTCTGTCTTAATTTCAAGATTTTTAGGATCTCTCTGTGTGAGGATTCTTCTGATCTTGTGTCTTAATTCCTGAGGAACTTTTTCTCCTTCTTTTATGTCCCAATATTCGAGAAGAGCATAAGCTGCCTTGTTAGCACAGAGAACTGTTCCTTCCTTTCCTAATCTCAGGAAAATATTGGGGGTTTCTGGAGAAAATTCATCTGTCATTCTTTCTTCCTTTAGTCCAACCTTCTTAGCTTATCTAACTTAAAAAAATTGGTACGACTTCCTATGTATCCACTATTTAAAAAGTATATGATGTTATTCGGCATTTTACAAAGTTTGGCCTGATATGTTTAAATTAGATCGCTTAAAGTAGAGTATTCGGGAAAACAGGCTTTCTGAGTAAGTATCTGCTAGAGTATTTGTCAATTTACTTCGAACTTCTCAGCTCACAGGAGATTTTCTTTTATTTTAAATGTTCCTAAGTTTCTGTGGCAAAAAATGGAA
>JAMXLQ010000146.1 GCA_024280975.1 Methanosarcina sp. | reverse complement strand
CTCCGACTGCAAGAGGATGGTTGATAGGCACAAGTCTGGGAGCTACATGAATTCTTTCCCTACTGACTTCTCCTATGAGTTTTATCACATGTCCTCTTTCATAAGCCATCTCAAGGGCTTCAGGTGTGACTTTCGTTATTCCTGTAACTTCAACGTCATTATAGGAAACATCAAGTCCGAAAATTGCATTGGCAAGAATGACTAGTTTGCAGGCCGTATCAATTCCTTCCACATCATATGTGGGGTCGGTTTCAGCAATACCTAGCTGCATGGATTCGGCAAGAATATCATTGTAGCTTGCCCTTTCCTCCAGCATTCTTGTCAGGATATAATTACAGGTTCCATTCAAAATTCCTTTGATGCTTTTAACCTTATTGCCTGCAAGTACTTCGTTCGCCAGGTTGATAATGGGCATTGAACCCCCAACAGTTGCCTCGAACCTAAAATATGACCCTGCTTCCTTTGCGGTTTCCATGAGTTCCCCGTACTTAAGGGTAAGGGGTCCTTTATTGGAGGTAATAACGTCTTTTCCGGTTTGGAAGGCTGCAAGCATATTTTGCAAACCTGCTCCGCCGGTTCGTATGTTCGTCGGGGTGGTCTCGATTACCAGCTCATGGGCTACGGATCTAATTACCTCGACTCCAGAGAGATTCTCAAGGGCTACAGTTCCGTCTGCTCTCTTCCTGACGAGGCAATCAGCAAGATCTACGCCTTCAGGATTAACAGTTGCGCCTTTGGAATCCACAACAGCAACCACTTTTACATCCAATCCGATACTTTCCAGATACTCTTTTTTCATAAGGAGTACTTCGGCAACACCCTGTCCGATTGCACCGAACCCAAGAATGGAACAGCACACTGTTTTCATGTTTTTAAACCTCCTAAAAATACTTTCAAGCCTGGATATCAATCGGAAGAACCATAAGTAGGTCTTTTTTTGCCGAGACTTCTTTAAGGATAGTAAGTGCCTTTTGCAAATCCTCTTTACCGACAGCATCGATTTTCATGAGGGCTGAAGAAAGCATATTTATACCAGGCATAGAGAGGGAAAGGTCCACAACCTCAGCAAATCCTGTTTTGTCAATCTCATCAATAGTGTCCTGGATCCCGGTATGTACCACGTGTCCTATCAGCACCACGTTTATGCTTTCCCTGAAACGATGTTCACCGACTCTTACAACTCTAATTCCGTTTTCTTCAAGTTTCGCCTTTATTGTTTCAATGCTTTCAGGCTTAGTTTCGAGTACAAGCTTTACTGGCACCGTTTTTCTGAGGGTTCTCTTCTGATGATGATGTACTACTGTTATCAGGTTAGCCTTGCATTCCGAAAGAGGTTGGAGGGCTAAAAGCATCTGCCCGGGTACATCCTTCAATTCAATGTCCATGGAAACTCGCATATTGTCCCTCGCACATTTTTAATAATCCCTTGTGCAGTTAAAATAATCATCTACTATTATCGATTTTACGTCCGGCAGCCTACTGTCAGGGGGGAATTAGTATGTCAGAGTATCTGATTTCAATCCAGCCATATAGCCTTTCAAACCTAACATAATCTGGTTTTCAGATCAGTTCCCACAAGCAAGGCACTGTTACTCTGATTTACTATTAATAAATTTATATCTAGTAAGCAATCCCTCTGCATAAGAGATCAAAAAGGGTGTTAAAACAAATGTACTGCGTACTCCAAACATTGTTAACCCTTTCTGTTGCTTAGTAGATGAATTAAGTTATATAATTTACTGTTTATTGTCCTTCAAAAAAGACTTTATAGGGCATTATATTCGCTTACTCTTTCTTACTTTCATGTTTTTTCTGCCTTGAGATATGCACGTCCGGAATACGGATTATATTTCCCCTTCCTCTTTTGAATTTCTCAATGAGCCCGCGCTCTTCAAGGTCCGAAAGCATAAGACTGACTTTGGACTCTGAATATGGAGATTTTTTTCGCAGTTCTCTCTGAGTGATTCGATTTCCACTAGCTCGGATCAGCTCCAGAAGATCCCTGAGGTCCTCAGGAAGATTGAGCTTTGAATGTTCCTTAGCTTGAGAACTCGATTTATTCGGTTCCTTCTCATGGAAAGACTCTAGAAGATCTTTGAAGTCCTCTGAAAGATTGAGCTTTGAATGTTCCTTAGCTTGAGGACTCGATTTATTCGGTTCCTTTTCATTGAAAGAAGAATCCAAAAGATCCTGAGTCTCTTCTGTAGACTTGTTTCTCTGCTGTAAAGATTTATCAGTGTCGGGAGTCCCTTCTGATTTTCTATCAAATTGTTCCGAGATAAGTTCTGAGCTAAGTTCCGAGGTTTCAATAACTTTCTCTGCTGAATCAGTTTCAGCCTCCTCAGAAAAGACTGCATCCTTTATAGGATTTTCAGACTCCAGCAGGTATAGCTTTCTGTCTCTTTCGGAAAAATGGACTGTTATCGGTTTTTCGTGCCTCTTTTTCAAGAAGTAGACACATAAGAGCAGGACTGTAAGAGCCAGAAAAGAAACTAAAACGGTATATTGAGATCTTGGTTGGGACACAGGCTCTGTATTTTCATAATCCAGATTGGGAACATCAAATTGATCCTGGTTTAGAAGTTCTTCATTAGAAATGGAAGGGGGAAACAGAAGGAGGTCATGTACATAGTCTCCGTCATCTGAAATCATAACCACATCATGAGCTGTGTAAATGATCCTGTCTCCTTCAAGATAGCTGGCATTTATTGCATAGGTTCCGGGAGTGAGGTTGAAAGAATATTCCGAATCCGTTGCAATAACGTTTTGCTCAGGGGTAGAATTAATCTCTACAACTGAATTATTAAGAGGCTTGAAAGTAGACCACTCGTATACTGTCCCATGAATTGTGGCCGCAATCGCATTTCCCTGAAAGACTATAATGAGAAAGAGGATAAGTGCGAACCTACAGAGTTTTCTAAAATTCACGAAATGATAAATGGGTTTTTCACATAAATCTTTTACTTCTCTTGATAGAGGGGCTCAAAGAAAAATAAATGCATACTAAAGCTTTATCAAGGAAATAGGGAGATTATCAAGCTTGAAAGCCAAAATCTGCTTTTTGCTAAGACTAATTCTGGAAAGAATGCTTATATTTACCTTGATCCATATGACAGTGTAATAACTTATAAAGGGAGGCAGTCAGATGAAAAAATCAAGAATTGTGCTATATCTGGCTTGTTTTACGATCATAATAACAGTACTCAGTTTGCTTCCAGGAGGTTCCCTAGCTGCCAGAGATTCTTCTGAAAACGGAAATGGCAATCAGAATCAATATATGCGTGAAAGTATCAGCAATTTGGACAAGAATAAAACTGACAACGCGGATGCCAGTAGTTCTAAATCTGATGCAAAATCCGATGCAAAACCAGAGCAGAAGAATCTCAGCGCAAAAGACAGAGACAATATTTCCGAATATAGACAGGAAAGAAGACAACTAAAGGAAGAACTCCAGTTTCATCAGCAAGAATACCAGGTAGCAAAAGGAAATTTTCTTAAAATCAGGAATCGTATTAGGGCAGAAGAACTTGACCTTAATTCCGAAGAAGCTCTAAATGCTACAAAGTTTTACCTTAACTCGAGCATTAACTATATGATGGCTCATCTTTCAAATGTAAAGGGCAATATAGGATATTCAAATGGGAATGGAACGGAAGATAAAATTATTGCCATAGATGAAAAGATTAAATTGCTTGAAGCTGAAAAGGCTAAAATTGCAAACGCGTCAAGCCAGGAAGAACTTTTGGTTGTGGTCAGGTCTGTACGTGGAATATGGAATGATGCTGAGAAAATCAGTCTTTCAAGCGCAGGGAAGACTGTCAGTGAAAAAATTGGGGAATTCCTTGAAGAATCGGGAAAGCTCTCTGAAAAACTTGGAACAAAAGTAGGAAATCTGAAAGAAACCGGCGTTAATACAGCTGAACTTGAGACAAAACTCGCCAGTTACGTTTCCTATATAAAATCTGCACAGGAGAAAAAAGAAACGGCGGATTCTATCTACGATGATGAAAATGTCACTCGAGAAGATATGCAAAAGGCGAATAATTACCTTCGTCAGTCCCTCAATGATATCAGCAAGGCAAATAAGCTGCTCAAAGAAATTTTTGGCGAGTTAAAGAATTACGAGACTGAAGGATATAATGGAACTAAAGTCAAAAAAGTAGTGAAAGTTAAGTCGGAAACAACCTGAAAATCTGCGTTTAACAATACAAAAGATATAATAAGCATAAACATAACAGATAGAATTAATAATTAAGAGATTTAAAATGTATAAGCACAAACGTAAACATGTATAATTAATAATTAAGAGATTTAAAGTGTACAAGCACAAACGTAACATGTATAATTAATAGTTAAGAGATTTAAAGAGAAGTTCTCATAAATAGAAGAAATACTTCTTATAAATGGGAAAAGTTGTAGTTAGGGGATGAGACTAGAAAAACTTACTAAAGAAAAAAATTACATAATTGAGGAGGTAGAAAATGGTTAGATTCGCTCACCTGCTCGTGCTGTCAGCTTTAATTATATGGCTTGCAGGATCCGGGTGTGTCGGGAACGGTGCATCTGAAGTAGAAAAGTCAGGGGTAGACCAAAAAGCTGTCGAGGTAGAGAACGGTGCACCAGCTGAAGACTTGGAAACGGAACTTACGCAGACCGAGATCCAAAAGCTTGATCCTGATACGACAGATCTCGAAAACTTGCTTGATAATGC
>JAMXLQ010000145.1 GCA_024280975.1 Methanosarcina sp. | reverse complement strand
TAAGAATCTACTCGTAAGAACTTGTGAGCAGACATACATAATAGACATCATGTAAATGTTATTTTTCACAACAATAATTCTTATTTCGTGCAAAATAACATTGGTTCTCGCATTAATTGTTTCTATTTCTTACACCGATCGCTTAAAAATAAAGAGATAATTCTCCAGCAGTGAACATCAATTCTTTTTCCAGAAGGAAAAAATAATTAGAAAGAAAACAAATTAAATGGAGACAAAAAGTAAAAACAAAGGGCTTTTTGAAAAGGGTTATCATGTTAGGTAAATTCGAAGATCTTATTGAAAAGGCTTCAGGAATGGGGCTTAAGGCTTATTTTTTGGATGCAGGAGATATTCCGGTTGAGAACAGGATTGCTCTGAAATGTGCCTACGGCTGCAGAGGCTATGGGAAAAGATTAAGTTGCCCGCCTCATGTTATGTCGGTAGAAGATTTTAAAAAAGTTATAGGGGAATACAGTAGTGCACTTTTACTTGTCGATGAACGCGATACTTCACAGATCCCGGATATAATGGAAGCCTGGGGTGAAATTCGCAAAGACTCTTTCCATAAAATGTTAGAACTTGAGCAGCAAGCTTTCAGGGAGGGTTTTACTTTTGCGCATCTCCTCAGGCCCGGCTCCTGCAACGAGTGTGATGTTTGTAATCTTGAAAAGTGCATAAAGCCGGAACTGAGACGTTTTGCACCTGAGGCTGTAGGAATAAACCTTCTGAAGGTAATGGAAAAGGCAGGACTTGTACTTGAGTTCTGCAAACCTAAAAGAACTGCATGTGTTGGAATTTTGCTGCTTGAATAAAAACTCAAGCAAAAATAAACAAAGTATTTTCCAAAAATCTTTGTACTATCTTTCCAGGATGTTGAAATTCTAAAAGAAATGCTAAATGAGGAAAATGAAATTAATAAAAAAGTTTAACTTTATAATTTAGAGAAACGTCTAGATTAACGGAAATAATTATAGAAATTTGGAACTACCGTACATAATTCCTAATTAAATTTATCCTAATTAAATTAGTTATCGTAATTCAATTAATAAAGACAGAAGTTATATTAACTCTCCGACATATTTTATGGAAAATATACAAACTGGAGGTTTTTTCAAATTGAGTTCTGAAAAGTTAAAAATAGCTGTCTTAGGAGGAACTGGCAATATAGGGGAAGGTATGGTGCTAAGGCTGGCCCTTCAAAACCTTATGGCTGAAGGTGTAAAGAACGAGATAATTATAGGGTCCAGATCCAGGGAAGCTGCCGATGAAGCCGCAAAACAAGACTTATCCGAGCTTGAGAATTGCGGGTTTGATACTTCAGGAATAAACATTACAGGAAACACTAATCTTGAAGCTGCACGGGCAGCCGAAATAATAATTCTTACTATTCGTTTTGACCATGTTTTATCTCTGTTGAATGAGATTCGTGGAGCTCTTGAAAACAAGATTCTTATCACTCCTGTAGTCCCGATGGTAAAAGAAGGAGACCTATTTGTATATAAACCTCCGGAAGAAGGTTCAGCTGCTCTTGCAATTCAGAAAAATGTCCCAGCCTCGACAAAAGTTGTTGCAGCTTTCCACAATATCCCGGCAGGAAAATTGAGGGATATCGTCAAGTGCAAGGATGTATACCATGCGCTGGTGTGCAGTGATGATGCAGAAGCAAAGAAGCTGGTAATTAAGCTTACGGAGCATATGGGATGCCTGAAACCCCTGGACGGAGGCCCTCTTAAGCAGGCGAACACCATGGAATCACTTACACCACTGCTGATCAACCTTGCAAGACTCAACGGACTTAAAGATCTTGGAATAAACTTTTCCTGATAATACCTTGTAAAATAGACAATATATAGGAAAAAGATCATCAAAGGAAAGAGTCTGAATACGGTATAGATAAGCATAATTTCGGAAAGCTTATTTCATATAACACTAGTTTTTATATCCTATTGAAGATAATATTCCTATAGACAGAGGTTTTATGGAGTTTAAGAAACAAAAACCTCTGCCTGAGGTATATATTAGATTATTAATGATTATCCGTAAAAGTATATCTGACAATTCATAAATTTTCAATCTTAGTCCAAATTTTTCACTCCTGTTCTCAATCCCAAACATATTTAGTTTATATTAAATATTATGAAGGTAATAACCAGCATGAGGAAAATCTGTAAGAAAAGAGCTGACTAGTAAAGAATTTGGAAAATGGCTTAATACGACAGAATTTATCAGGAAGAAGCTTGCATATTGTGAAGTTTCAGAGACAGCTCTTAGATGCGGAGTTACTCTTGATCTTATCATTTTTGTTACTTTTCTTTTTTAAAAAGGATGAAACGACTAATCAGACAGTGAACCTGTATGAGTGAAGAATTGCCAAAAGTGTTAAAGGCTGCAGGACTTGATGTACTTTCCTGCATGCAGTGTGGCACATGCACAGGAAGTTGTCCTTCAGGACGGCATACCGGGCTTAATACGCGAAGAATTCTTCGGGACGCACGCAAGAATAGAGTAGCAGTTCTCTCCGATGATGCACTCTGGCTCTGTACTACCTGCTATACTTGCCAGGAACGCTGCCCGCGCGATATACCAATAACTGACGCTCTTCTTGAGCTCAGAAGACTTGCTGTAAAAAAAGGTTTCATGCTTCCAGAACATAGGAAGATATCGGAAATGGTCATGGAATGCGGGCATGCAGTCCCTCTGGATGAAGAAACAAAGCAAAAAAGGGAAGAACTCGGGCTCGATCCTATACCTGAGACCGTCCAGAAGTATCCTGAAGCTCTCCAAGAGTTAAGGAATCTTCTCAAAGCATGCAAATTTGACAAGCTAACGGCTGAAAAATAAGGAGGCAGAATATGGAAAAATTATCGCTATTTCTTGGATGCATTGTACCTAACCGTTATCCTGGAATTGAAAAAGCAACCAAACTCTGCCTTCAGAAACTTGATATAGATGTATCTGACTTGCCAGGAGCCTCCTGCTGTCCTGCTCCCGGAGTCTTCAAGTCTTTTGATAAAGCAACCTGGCTTGCGCTTGCGAGCCGGAATATCGTCCTCTCTGAAAAACTTGAAAGAGATCTCCTTACAGTATGCAATGGCTGCTACGGTTCCCTGGCAGATGCTAATATAGAGCTGAAAAAGGATCCTGAGCTAAGGGAATGCACGAACAGATGCCTTAAAGAAATCGGCATGGAATTCAAAGGTACTGCAGAGGTAAGGCATATAATCGAATTTCTCTATAAAGAATTTGGGCGCGAAAAGCTCAAGGAGTATACTACAATCCAGCTTGATCTTAAAGTGGCACTACACTATGGATGCCATCTTATCAAGCCATCAAGAGACCGAAATCTTGGAGAAACGGAGGCTCCGGTTTTCTTTGACGAACTTATTGAAGCCACAGGTGCAAAAAGCGTAGATTATACTGACAAGATGATGTGTTGCGGAGCAGGAGGAGGAGTCCGTTCAGGGCATGCTGCAGAGTCCCTTGAGATGCTTGAGCACAAACTCGCCTGTATTCGGCAGGCAGGAGTGGATTGCATTGTCAATGCATGTCCTTTCTGTCATCTGCAGTTTGATAGGGGACAGCTTGCAGTCAATGAAAAATTCGGAAAGGATTACTCTATCCCGGTCCTTCACTATTCTCAGCTACTGGGCCTTGCTCTTGGCTTTTCTCCATATGAACTAGGAATAGAACAGAATGCAGTTCAGAATATTGAGTTTCTTGCAAAAATCTATGAGATCAGTGCAGGTTTAAGATAAAAGTCTAGTAATAAGTTCGGTAACAAGTTTCAAGTAAAATTGAATATCAAAATATATAAGAGAATATTTTTGGTTTTTCGAGAAGTTAAATATAGATTTTATCTTTCATCTTGCATATACCATAGACACTTCTGTCTCCATTTGCAAGTCCCGCATACTTCTTCAATATAGGATGCATTAGCCAGTTGCGAATTGATTAATCTGAAGGCTTCATCTGCCTTCATAATTGCTCCTTCTTTTATCTTTAATTTCTTCATAACAAATAAATCCATATTTCGAATTCTGCGAGAGCTAACTGACTCCTGCGCAGTGCATTCCTTTTCACTTGGGCAGGAGGCACAGATTATATCGCATTTGGATACCAGTTCCAGATGTCTTGGAGGAAAAGCTTTTATTTTTGAAATTACGGCCCTCAAATTGGCCACAAAAGCAGGGCTGTATCCATAGCCCTGAAAACCCTGTATACAACACAGGTGATGAGCTCTGATCTTCAAACATTTTGATTCGGTTTTAAAATCAGATCCAGTTGTATTTGATTTGAGCATGTGTTTCTCCAGGACTTGATTTCACAAAGCAAACGAATTACTTCTGTTAAACTCATTCTATAATGTCAATTCCTGAATCAGCTAGCTGGGGTAATTCTTGAACAGGCAGTGCTATCGAAGGAGCTTCTGAGTACTTTGCAAAGAGAATATCATATCCTGTTTTAAGTCCTAGCATGATATTGAGATTGGTAAGGTCGTCGTTAAGAAGCAGAGCCTGGCCGATAGGATTGCAAACTGCTTCAAACTCCAGGTCTTCGGATTTTTTAATTCCAAGGCTGGATTTTTCAAAGCTGCAGACTTTGCAGCAAACCGAAAACACCTCAAAATATTTTGAAAGCACCTCATAAACCAGCTTTGCTTCTCGCTCATACTCAATACAGAAAGCAAGTCCTATTTTTTTATAACCAAGCCTTTTTGCATAAATAGTTATTTCTTCTAGTTTTGTCCTTTTCATATGATCGGATTCAAGCCACGCAGAGATCTTAATTGATTTTAGATCATCGCCTGTATATTCAAGCTCAGATTTAATCACAGAACAGTTTTTGCCCTTCATGCACTCCTTAATCCTGCATAACGCGCACTGCACACTCTTTTTCTCCTGGATTTTTAACATGAATAAGGTATTATGGTCACAAATAAGCTGTGAAAATATAAATATTTCTACAAAGGATATAAAAATATATTATTAGAGTTCTAGGTATAAAAATAAGAAAAATTAATACAAAAAGTTCTGGAATACATAGTTTTGCCTAGTGATAATGTCCATATTCGTGTTTATTTTTGTGCAGCCATTTTCTATATTGCTTTTTTTGAGGAACCTTGTACCTCAAGCAGCCAAGGTTTCCCTGACTGTACCTCTTGCACCTACAAAAACCCGGATTCTACAGGATTCAACCACGTAAAGAGATTTATGCCCTATTTTTCCACTGAGCATATTTCTATGCCATCATTTTTTTGAAGATGCTCAAGTGGCAATTCAATATCTCCCATATGATCGCTTCCGTTTGTGATTACATTAACATTTCCTGTCTGTGTATGTATCAATTGTTGTGTAAGTTGCAGTTTTTCCAAAATGTTGCTCAACAATTTCTTCCACGCTGTTATCATTTCCTATAAATATACATACTTTCTTGAAAATCTTTCTAACTTTGTAATCTGGAACTGCTTTAATTTCACTCAATCGTACATAAATATTTATAATTTTCTATTTCAACAGAGAAATTGTTATATATTTATTCTACAATGTGCATAAGTAACCTATGAAAAAATGCAGAGGAAGACCAAAGTGCCCAAGGCGTGTTGAGCAAAAGCCCAACATTACATATTTCAAGCCCAGAGGGGTTCCACTATCAGGTCTTGAGGTTGTATACCTCACAGTTGAAGAGCTTGAGGCCCTAAGGCTTGTAGACATCGAGGGCCTCAGGCAGGAAGATGCAGCCATCAGGGTAGGAATCTCAAGGCGAGCCTTCTGGGAAGATCTGAAAGCTGCTAGAACGAAAATAGCTCTCGCCCTTACCGCAGGAAAAGCGATCGAGATAAAAGGCGGTAACTATATCAGCACTGAAGGCTGTGACATTAGTGAAGATGCTGACACGTAAAAGAGAAATCTGAAAACTCGGAATAGTGAAAAATGCAGAAATTTTATACAGGCGATAAAAATGACGGATAAGGTTCAACCACTTGAGAGCTTGTCGAAAAAACCAGAGGAGCCAAAAATAGTAGTCAACCTCAGACGCATCAAACGTAAGATCATGATAATGAGCGGGAAAGGGGGAGTAGGAAAAAGCACAGTTGCAGCAAACCTTGCTGTCGGGCTAGCCCTGCGCGGATACAGAGTTGGGCTTCTGGACTGCGATATTCACGGTCCGACCATTCCTACAATTTTTGGATTAGAGTCACAGAGACCCGATATTGCTGAAGAGGGTATTCTTCCAATTGAGGTACTTCCTAATCTTTCGATAATGTCTGTCGGTTTTCTGCTCGAAAATAAAGATTCTCCCATAATTTGGAGAGGGCCTGCCAAAATGGGGGCAATTAAACAATTCTTGGAAGAGGTTTACTGGGGAGCACTTGACTTTCTTATTATAGACTTACCCCCAGGCACAGGAGACGAACCCCTGAGTGTGGCTCAGCTGATTCCCAATTGCGATGGTTCAGTGCTTGTTACAACCCCTCAGGACGTGGCCCTTATTAGCGTCCGAAAATCAATCAAATTTTCTGAAAAACTCAATGTACCTATCATAGGGCTTGTTGATAACATGCATGGGCTTATCTGCCCTCATTGTGGTAAGCCGATAGAAGTATTCGGGACTGGAGGCGTGGAAAAGGCCTCAAAAGATTTCAACGTTCCTATTCTTGCTAGACTTCCCATTGAGCCCAAAGTAGCAGAAATGGAAGATAAAGGCACTGTTGTCCAAGGTCTGCTTGAACACAGTACTGAATGGCAGAAGAACTTTGAAGCTGTTGTGACTGCAGTAGAAAAAACTCTGGAGGAAAATTAAGGTAATATAAAAAAGGGAAGATTTACACATTTTCCTTCTTGTCCAATTTTTCTCAATTAGTTGGCCTCTCAATAGGTTAGCTTTTTTCAGTAAGTTCACTCGGATTATAACATACTTAGTTATTGTAAGATCTCTTCTCTCAGTCCTGTATTTCTCATATTCTCTCTTAAGTTTATTTATATACTTCTATCATTTAAGGCTATTTTAATATATTTTTAACATACCAGAAGTCTCTTAAACTTGGCACATATTTTCTTTTCTTACGGTTAATTATTTGAAGTTTATCGATAATTCTACTTCAAAATTACGATTTGAACTACGATCTCACAATAAACAGAAAGTAAAGATTATTTGTGAAATTAAACTATTATTATCACACAGTCTGTAATTATTATGTAATATTAATTAATACCTGATATGTAAAATCAGTAATTAAAGACTAATGTTGAGAACATGAAAAAACTAGTTATACTATTGATACTCCTTGCAGCTGTAGTCTTTACTGCGGGCTGTACTGAAAAAAGCCAAGAAAATTCTACAAATACCCAGGCAAACTCCACAAACATCCAGGCAAATGAGAATATAAACGGCGTTGTTAAAGCAAACGAGTCTGGACAGAACACAACCGAGGTCGAACAGAACACAACTTCTCAGGAAAGTAAAGTTGTTCAAGTGACCAGCCTTGAACAAATAAATACATCCCTCAAGCAGGGGCCGGTTCTTATGAAAATAGGATCTAAACACTGCGGACCATGCCAGGCTATGAGGCCTATGCTTAAGGAACTGGCAACAGAATACCGTGGGAAAGCCACTATTGTGTCCATAGATATAACCGATAGCCCTGATCTTGCAACTTATTTTGAGATAGGGTATGTCCCTGACACCACTTTGATCATGGGTATCGAAAACGGGGAATATGTATACCTGAAAGAGGACGGAACACTCACTAAAGATAGACTCCAGGCCAAAATTCGAGGACAAATGGAAAAAGACGTATATGAGAACCGTATTAATCTTGCCCTTCTCCAGGAGGAAAACAGCACATCATAATTAAATAAGTTTTAATATAGAATTTACTTCTAAACTCATTAAAGGAATAGAAGTTTAAGTTTGCGGTAAAACCCCGATTTCCGGGGAAAACAATCTAAAAAATGAACTACAAAAATGAAAAACCATGTATCCTGAAGTTATTTCTCCTGTGACTGCATTTGGAGCTGGAATTCTCAGTGTCCTGTCCCCCTGCATCCTTCCTCTTCTGCCTGCTGTCCTAGCAACATCTGCAGGAAAAAACAGACTGAGACCTCTTGCAATAGTGCTTGGAGTCTCAGCATCCTTCACTATAATGGGAGTAATAAGCTCTGCTTTTGGAGCAGTTTTCAATGCTTATGCAGACCAGCTGAAAATTCTCGCAGAAATCTTGATTCTCATAATGGGCTTCGCACTAATCTTTGACATAAGCCTTTTCAATGCATTTTCAAAGTTTCCCCTCTTGGGAAATATGAATGAAGAAGGGTCTATTTCAGGTTTCTTGCTTGGCCTTTCCCTCGGTGTTCTCTGGATTCCTTGTGTAGGACTAATTCTAGGCTCTATTCTTACAATAGTAGCTCTAGAAGGGAATACTGCTACCGGAGCATTTATTCTCTCAATTTATTCGCTTGGATTTGCTATACCAATGCTCTTGCTCGCTTACTCAGCCCACTTTACCTCCTCTAAAATCCGGCTTATATCTAAGTGGGATGTGGTTTTCAAAAAAGGAGCAGGAATAGTGATTATCCTGGTTGGGCTCTATATGATCTACCAAAACCATCCTCAACTGTTTGTTTAAAAAGTCCAAATACGGAAAATTAGAAAATCTAGGGCATAGAGACCAAAATATTGGCCTATGTCCTAAAAGCATTAACTTTTATTCAGGATTAGATAGTATCCGGAATGAACATTTTCTTTTTTGATTTTAAATTTCAATAGTAAAAATAATCAGAAAGCACAAAAACTTAAGAAACCATTTTTAGAACTTGGTGTAACGAGTTGGCGAAAAATGAAAGTTTTGTATAATGAAAATTAATCTGGAAAATTAAGTAGTTGACTGCAAAAACATTGAAAAACAAAAAATGAAGCTAAGAGTAAAAAGGAAAATTAGAGAAAGTATCATTCTTCACTTTCTCTTGCGATTGCAACAAGCTCATTTACGCACGCAACCGCCATTGGGGTTCCACCTCTTGTCCCTGCGCAGCTAATAGAGGGTACAGGGATTTCCAGGTTTCTAACCATTTCCTTGGATTCGGCTGCATTTACGAAGCCTACTGGAAGCCCGATAATAAGGGCTGGTCTCACGCCTTTTTCAATAAGTTTGCAGACCATAATGAGGGCAGAAGGTGCATTTCCTATCGCAATAATACTGCCGTCAAGCCGATCCCGAGCAGCCAGGAAGCCCGCTGATGTGCGTGTAATTCCATACTTGTTAGCAATTTCAGCATTCGGGTCTTCATCGAGCACGCAAATAATTTCGGATTTATGCCCTGCTTTTGTAATTCCGGCTTTTACCATATTAATGTCTACAAAAATCGGAGCGCCCTTTTTAATCGCTTCCACGCCTGATGGAATGGGGTCATGCATAAAGCGCATGATCTCTGCTACAGAAAGGTCTCCGGTAGCAATAACACAGCGCTGGCGGAATCGGTCTTCGGGTGTTTTGTTTCCAATGATTTCCTGAATCATTGTCCGACTTTTCATATAGATAGCTTTTGCTTCTTCAGTTCTTGCCCCAGAATCTTTACAAATACGCACAAGTTCAGGATTAACATCAACCGTAAGCTCGGTAAACTCTTCGAGGTTTTCGAGGTTTCCATCTTTCCCATTAGCATTCTGTTCAGTAGTCATACTTTTTGTGATACCCCCTGGGAGTGATTATGAAATCCTTCTTTTGAGAATTCCAGATTCTGGAATCTCCATTTCCAATAAGGATCGTAGTGCTCATGTCCACCCAGTCTTCATATTCCATAACTTTTCCAAGATTAGTCACGATCCTGTCCTCACCTTCTCCCCTCAGAGCGTTCTTCACAAGTCCCACAGGCACGGAATCGGCCTTGTACTGGCGGATAATTTCGATAGCTCTGGAAAAGTTAGACTGTCTCTTGCGGCTCTTCGGATTGTAGAGAGCCATCACGAAATCGGCTTCTGCGGCAAGATTAAGTCGTTTTTCAATAACATCCCAGGGAGTCAGAAGATCACTCAGGCTGATAACTGCAAAGTCCGTTACAACAGGTGCGCCAAGCATGCTTGCGCCGGCTAAAATTGCTGTAACTCCCGGAAGAATCTCTATATCAACTTCAAGTCCTTCATGTTCAGCAACCTCAAGCACAATGCCTGCCATGCCATATACATTAGTATCCCCGCCGCTGACCATGGCAACATTTGCAACTTTTGCAAGCTCCACAGCCTTTCTTGCCCTGTCTACCTCTTTACCCATATAGCTGCGGATGACTTCCTGAGTTCCGAGGAGGCTCGCTATCTGGTCCAGGTAAGTCCCGTTCCCGAGTACATAATCGGCCTTAAGGATCACATCCTTGGCTTTGACCGTCATCTGTTCTATAGACCCGGGTCCAATACCTACAATGTAAAGCTTTCCTCCGGTTACTTTATCTTGCGATTGCGATTGTGACTCTACCATAGATTTTCTTCCTACAAATCAATTGTTTTTCTTCAGAAAGGGCCAGAGCTGCGGGTTCTGCAACTCCTTTTAACCCAAAGCGAGAAGCCTGAGAGAATGAAGGGGGATTGTAGCTGTTTAACGTTTCATCCGGCAAAAAATCGACCGGAATCCCAAGTATCTCTCCTGCTTCCAGAAGCCCTTGTTCATTTTCTTTAAGTTTCGCAGAGGCTAAAGCCGTAATTTCTACCAGGCTAAGGCCGTACTCATTGAGAGCCTGCTTCACGGCTTCAATAACTTCTTCTTTTGTAATGCCCCTGCGAGTTCCGATTCCTATAATCATCAGTTATCGTCTCTGATTATTGACGCAGTCCTTTGTCAGGCTATCAACCATAAGTGCAGATTCAGTCAATTTCCAGCTCAATTAGTGTTAATTTTGCTGTTCTCTTTCACTTTGCGTTCTCTTCCTGTTTTCTTATCAGCACGGATACGTCTTCATCCACAACAACAATTCTTGGCCCCTTAACTTCAAGAACCTCTATTTCCTGATCAAGGAGTGCACAGTTTACAGCCACAGTGGATTCTTTGTTGAAGATTTCGCAGCCTAATCTGTCGGAAATGCCCTCTACTGAAGGTTTACCATGAACCTCGGTTGCTGTCGTCAGCACAGGAACTGCTCCGAGTTCAGAAAGTTTTCTAGCAATTTCATTTGCGCCGTGATGTCCTCCAAGCAGCGGGATCGCGAAATTTAGGTTTGAATCCACTACGACCACGGCAGGATCAGACCACTTATTATCAAGAAGGGGGGCAATGTCCCTGACCACAATGCCTGTGGCAAAGACCGCAATTATTGCCCCATAATCTTTGAAAGCCTTTCTGAATACATCCTTTTCGTAGAGGAGTAGGTCGGCTTTCAGGTGTTCTGCTATTCTTGTTGCGATCTCCCGATTTCTTTCAAAGGTGATTACAACGGCACCTGGGCTACTCCGTATAGGTAGGACCTCCTGTAGTTTTTAGGGTCAACAACCCCACCGATAATTATCATTGCCGAACGTGTAATTCCTGCGTCCTTCACCTTGTCTGCAATATCTTCCACAGTTCCGGTGATGACTTCTTCATCCTCCCAGGATGCATGAAATACTACTGCTACAGGCGTATCTTTTGGGCAGCGGACCTTTTCCATAATTTCCCTGATTTTCTGCGTGCCAAGGAAAATCGCCATAGTAGTGTTGTAGGCAGAAAGCTCGGGTATGAGATCTTTTTCCAGGGTTTTTCCAGCAGGGCGGGTAATAATCAAAGTGTCTGAAACGCCGTTAAGAGTCAACTGTGTGCCGAGAGCGGCAGCGCTTGCAAAAACCGAAGAAACCCCTGCAACTCTTTCGACTTCAATATTGTACTTTCTAAGTTCTTCCATTTGCTCTATGACAGACCCGTAAAGGGAAGGATCTCCACTGTGAAGGCGAACAACGAATTTTCCGGCATCTACCGCGTCCGCAATTATTTTAGTGGTCTCTTCGAGAGTCAATCCATAGCTGTCTACTGTTTCTCCTTGTATGTAGTTAAGAACTTCGGGGTTTACCAGAGAGCCTGCATACATCACAAGGTCAGCTTTTTCAAGCATTTCACGCCCGAGTACGGTAATAAGTTTCGGGTTTCCTGGGCCTGCTCCCACAAAATATACTTTCCTTTCCATCTGACCATTCCCTTTGCTTTCGTGTTTTATTCCAAAATTATATACTGAGTTTCGTCGCGAGTATTACACAGGGTACTTTCACTTCTTTCCGTAAATGATACTGAAGTAGTTCCCCTTTTCCGGAATTTCTTCTTTGTTCCGAATTATAAGCTCGTTGTCCGAAAAGAGTCTTTCTGCAAAGATAAATTCTGTATATCCTTCAGTTTCAAGCTGTTTAACTATAGCTTGCGGTTGCGTAGCTTTCAGATGAATCATGTATCCCATCTCAGAGCCGTCGCTAACCTCAAAAGAGCTCTCAACTGCAACATCAGTCCTGGCAGCAAAGGAGGTGATTGAACTTATGCCAGGCACGGTTGCAAGCTCAACGTCCGGATAATGCTTGCGCATTACTTTTTTGAGATGAGAAAATGTAGAGAAAAAGTTTGGGTCGCCTATAAGCCCAAAAGCTACAGTGCCTTTTCTTGCCTCTTCTGCCACCCTGTCAGCATTTTCCTTCCAGAGGGAATTGAGAGTTTCAATATCTCTTATCATGGGGAACTCAAGGATTTCGGCATCTGCATAAGGAGCTACAAGATCTTTTGCTAGGCGGCCTGGCACATATACCTTATCGCTGTTTTTCAAAACGTCCACTGCTTTGAGGGTCAGAAGTTCAGGGTCTCCGGGACCAAGTCCTACTCCGATTAACATATTATCGCTCCATAAATTATAAAAATAAATGTAAAACAGGTTTAAATTATAAGATAATTTTCAGTTTTGTTTTTTTCCGACAATGATATATACAGGGTTTTCGGGTTTGAACATCGTTTCTCCGGCAATTGGTGCACTTCTCGAAACCGAAACATGAATTACTTCGTCAAAAATTCCAAATTTTTTCATTACCTCAATTGTCCTGACAACAGTTTCTATCCGAACGGCATTTACTACAATACTTCGCGCTTTTTTCTTAACAAGGCTCTCAAGCACAGAATCAATATTTTTTGTTCCGCCAACAAAAGCACAGTCAATAAAATCAGTAAAATTTTCAGAATTCAGGAGATCTGAAGCTTCGCCAGCTAAAATCCTGGCATTTTCTATTTTGAAATTTTTAAAATTCGCTTCGGTAGCTCTCAGAGCTTCTTTTCGGGCATCTATCGCATAGATTGTCAAGTTCCGGGCAATCTTTGCTGCTTCAATTGATACTGATCCAGTACCGCAACCTACATCTGCAAACCGATCTCCGTCCCGCAGTCCAAGTTTGGAAAGAGATACGGCAGTGATTTCAGGTTTTGTTGGACCGCCGCTAACGCTTACTATTTCGGACATGTTTTTCCTCGCGAATAAAGTAAGGCAAATAAACAATCTAAATTAAATATATACCGATATAATTTTTAATTTTATACTTAGGCCAGTGACAAAGGGCCGGAAGATACGGGTTATTAAATCTCATTATATAAGGCATAGACAAAGAATTGAAATTAGATTTTTTTGATTAACTCGATTATAAATATAACTTGTTGTAGATATACCTTATTATCGGCAAGAAGGGCATAGTAGGAAAGTAAACTTTCGTGAAAACTGTAAAAAAGGCAGGTAAAACTTCTGCAAGAATATTTGATACTAATTGTGTACATCAATTATTAAGCAACTTTTTTCAGGAGATTTCCGGGAATTTTCTGAAGAAAAGAGAAGAGGTATCTTCTGTCAGCTTTACTATTATTAAAATATAATATCTTATTAATAAAAAAATACATTAGACATCTTGGAAGAAAGAGATTTTAACTAATAACAACATATGATAACTTGATAATTGACATATAACGTAAGACGCCGTTTTGAAGAGTAATGGTAAGTGCTCCCCAAAAGAGTGGTTTTTAAACAAGAAGCTGGAGTTCTTAGGTTAAATACAACTTAAGCTCAATATAACTGATTTTCTGACCTGTATATCTGAAAGATATCTTTTTCACAGGAATAACCCCGCAATGAAAGCCCGCTTTCTCGATGTAGGGCCCCGCCGCCTGAAAAAAGGAGGAAAAAGTGATGAAAATTTACGAATCATATGACGATCTGCCCAAACTAAAGCTGCCTTATGGAAATGATGTATACATAAGTGATAGCACTATCCGCGATGGTTCCCAGATGCCGGGAATAGTTCTGAGCAGAGAGCACAAGCTTCAAATCTATGAGTATCTGCACGAGATAGGAATTGAAAAACTCGAGGCTTTCGTATTCAACAAAAGGGATAGAGATGCTGTAGATCGAATGTTTGATATCGGGTATGAGTTTCCCGAAATTACAGGCTGGGCAAGAGCTTCAAGAGCCGACATAGATAAAATTCTCGAAGTCGACGGGATTAAAGAAACCGGAATCTTGATGTCTGTATCAGACACGCATATTTTTTCCAAAATGAAGCTCTCAGGCAGGGCAGAAGCCGAAGAAAAATATCTGGATGCCCTCCAGTATGCAGTGGATCACGGACTTCGCACACGTGCTCATCTTGAAGATATGACAAGAGCAGACAATTATGGTTTTGTTTTCCCTCTAGTTGAAAAAATTATGGAAATTGATCCTGATTGTATTATCCGCGTCTGCGACACTGTTGGATACGGGATGCCCTTCGTCAGTATCGATGAGCCTTATGGAATCCCGAAAATAGTGGAGCACCTCAAGAAGGAGATAGGGGTAAAAAATATAGAAACCCACATTCATGATGATTATGGATTTGGGTCAGCAAGTTCTATTGCAGGTTTCTGGCATGGGGCTAATTGGACAAGTGTAACTTTCCTGGGCATTGGAGAACGTGCAGGAAATAGCGAGATGGAAAAAATCCTGCTTTTCTTGGAGGATAGAATAGAAGGTTTTAATAAGTATAACCTTGAACCGGTCACCCGTTTTGCAGCATTCATGGAAAAAGAACTCGGGTTACGGGTTCCGAGAAACAAGGCTGTTGTCGGGAAAAATATTTTTGCTCACGAATCTGGAATACATGCCGCGGGCGTCCTCAAAAATCCCTTTAATTATGAACCCTATCCTCCAGAACTGGTAGGAGGAAAGCGATTCCTACTTATAGGTGATTCTTCTGGTCTGGAAGTTATACGTTATAAGGTTCAGGAGACTTTAAACGATCTTCTTGATGTTGAAACCATTGTGGAAAAAGACGATAGCAGGCTTCTGAAGATCCAGACCGATATCCAGCAACTCTACGATAATGAAGAAAGGGTTTCCTGTATTTCGGATGAAGAGCTCCTTTCTTATGTGGAAAAATATTTCCTTTACCAGCCCATCTGCAACCCAACGCATACGGGCCGAAGAAAATTGAAACGTAAAGGGAAAACGGTCGAGTCTGAGGACGAAATATTGAAGGAATAAAAGTTTCCTTCAGTACCCACTTATTCGATCTCTGTGGTATACTTTGCAATTTCGCCAGCCATTTGACTGAGTTTTGCATTGCCCCCGAGGTCGTAAGTTACATACTTACCTTCAGAAATTACCCGCTTCGTGGCTTCAAATATCGCTTCGGATTTCTCTTTTTCGCCAAGGTAATCAAGCATCCATGCTCCTGCAAGTATGGTTGCAACAGGATTTACCTTATCCAGGCCTGCATACTTTGGAGCTGAACCATGAGCAGGTTCAAACATTGCAAAAGAGTCTCCAATATTGGCAGAGTAGATTAGCCCAATGCTGCCTACCAGAGCTGAGCATTCTTCACTGATTACATCCATAAAGAGGTTTGTCGAAAGGAGAACTTTCTTATTGAAAATCTGCGGATTCTTGATCAGCTGCTGAGCAATGTTGTCGATGTGATAAGTCCAGATCTCGATGTCCGGATAATTCTTCCCAACCTTTTCTACCTCTTCTAAAAAGGAACCACAGGTCAGTTTCAGAATATTACTCTTATGAATGGGTACAACAGCATCATAGCCTCTTCTCTTAGCTTCCTCGAAAGCATAGCTAGCAATCTTAT
>JAMXLQ010000144.1 GCA_024280975.1 Methanosarcina sp. | reverse complement strand
TTTCAATTTATCTATTCTTGAAACCTACTTTTCAACGTTCCAGTTCTTTAGAGATTTTGTAGCTTTTAATTTGCAGCTCTTTGTTATGTTAGTCAAGTGACTTTCAGGCTGGCAGTCAACAAATTCGGTCTTACATACTCATTTCTGGAGCCTTTAATTTAAGTGCAGATGTATCCCCAAGGTTCTTTGGGAGATTTATGTTTCTGTAACTTTCAAACTGCTCATAATATTGAGCACGCTCGATCAATCCTTTGAATATTTCCTCCATTGTATTCACCTCTATTTCCAAAAACTACTTTAGTACTTATTAATCTCAGCCTAGCAGGGTGAAAGTATTTTTTACGGGAGGTCCAGCAAAAATTCCAGGCCCTACGGCTATCAAGGCTGAAAATTTTTCCTAAAGAACTTTTAAGAAATAATAAATGCTAAAAAGAAAAAGTGTTAAAACAAGAGCTGAAATAAATATTGAAAGGAGAGCTGGGAAATTAATATATTGCTTTCTTGCGGCGGTGCAAGCTGCTCTCCAAGCTCTCTGCATCTAACCAGTTCTTTCCCCTATGGTCTCTAGGAGAGATAAACCGGTGAAAGTCTTTGCTGTTCCAACCAATTGCATTTACCTAATATCTGCGGCTTGAGAGTTCTACTCTACTGTTCTTCTACATCTATATATTCACAGCTTCCTACTCTTCAGGTCTGCATTCGGAACCTGGTAATATCTTCTAGAAAACTGTCAATTAATTCGTAATGACCTCTTTCATATCCTGCCAGCATTTCGAAGAATTTTCTCAGGCTTTCATCCTCGACCTTTTTTGCAACTTCCGAATAGAAGTCTTCGCTTTTTCTCTCGTGCCTCATAGCTGCAAGAAGGATACCAGCATCACCAAGCGTGATCTCTCCACTTTTTACACGACCTATATCAAACTCAGGGGTGAAAGATTGGCCACTTGGAATTTCCGTACTAATTACAGGCAATTCTCTCTTATCCCGGTATCCTTCAAGATAACTAAGATGTTTTACCTCTTCATTTGCTAGATACTCGTAGAGTTCCTTAAATTTCGGATTGTCCATTAAAGCAGCTTTACTCAGGTAAAAGTCTTTTGCTTCTTTCTCTCTCTCGATTGCCAGAGCTACGGCTTCTTCAATTCCTTTAAGATTTTTTACTTCATCCACTACATTTTGATACGCGCTTCTCATATCTATTATCCCCTCTTAGAACTTATCTCTTCAGATTTCCTCATCTTTAAAGTTTCCCAATTTCTCCCTTAGTTTTCTTCTTTCGTTCTTTCACTTTCATGATTATATCTTCAGAAGGCCGCTCAAGTCCGAATATATCATAGATTTCATAGGGATTTGCAAGCACTATGATGTTTTCCATCTGTGCAAGTTTTTCTGAGTTTGTAACATCTACTTCGCGCATATTAAGCTCAAAGGCCCTGCCGCTAGGTGCAGAGGTTTTTACACTCCCCCTTTTCTGGTCTACTGGCAGGATGAAAATAGGTGTTTTCCCTTTTGCAGTCTGAGAAACTGCATTTGTAACAAGGGTATCTGCAATCCCATACACGATTTTTGCCACGGTATTGGCAGTTGCCGGAGCGATCAGCAGGAAATCGTAGTATCCCATCTGCAATGGGCCTGCAATGAATGGAGAGTTAGGGCCTGCATCGACCTTGAAATTCGGAAAGTCGTTCTGGATTTTATCCCACAGGTGATACCATTTCATTACGGTTTCGCCTTCTTTGGAGAGGAAAACCATCGTTTCAACCCCTGTCCGATTCTTTATGTCAACTAGAATGCTATAGGTCTCAATCATTTGGTCTCCTGAGCCTGTTATTCCCCATGCTATTCTTTTGATTTTCTTATTTAATGGTTCTACCAAAATAACTCCTCCTCAAGTAATTTTGTCAAATCATGGATCTTACTTCTCTCTGTGACTAACCTGATATCTGGAAAATCCGTCTTTCCAAAGTTTACATTATTTACCTTCTTCCTTTGGTGTTTCAGGTACCTGGGACTCTGATTCTTTTTCTAAAGAAGCTCTTTTTACAAGTTGGGTTGTCTGGATAAGCTTTTTTAAGGTTCTTCTAAGACTTCTCATACCTTCAGAGTCTTCGGATACTCCTTCTGCCCCTTTGTCCTTCGACCAGAATGTCCCTCCCATGTTAGCTCCAAAAGAGCCTCCTCCCACAGGTATCATTTCGTTGATCACATAAAAATTCAGGATAGTCTGGATTGCAGGTTCCTGCCCACCTATCCTGTCTCCTCCGTCTGCAATGCCCATTCCTACCTTATTCAAAAAAACCTTGGGGTTTTTGGCAACTACAGCTCTGCACCTGTCCATTATTGTTTTGGTCTGAGCACTCAATGTCCCCTGATAAACCGGAGTTCCAATAATCCAGGCGTCTGCCCAGGTCATTTTGTCATAGAGTTCAGCTGAGATATCATCTTTGTGAATGTAGCCTTCTTTTGTTCTTATACAGAAGTCGCAGTGGATGCAAAAGTTTAACTTTTTCCCTTTGGAGGAAAAATAGTCAGTTTCTGCGCCATATTTCTCCTCCGCAATCTTCAACGCTTCCCGAACCAGAAAATCAGTCGCCATATTCCTGGGACTTCCAGATATTCCGAGAATCCTTATCGGTTTTGCTTCAGTTTCTTGCATGTCCCCTCCAAATTGCAAGTGAAAATTACGTATATACTCAAATATATCATCTGTATGCTGGTATGTCTTTTGGACAAATAATTTTATGCTTGAATAGTTTTATGTTCTAATTTTTAAACTTTTTTGCTTCTACTCAGCAATCCCATATAAATACTATTAAAAGAGTTCAATAAACATATTGCTCCAGTCCCTAAAATAATACTTTTTCCTTTTTCAGAAGAAATTATCAACAATCAAGGCATGTTAGAGATTCCCTTATCGAAAAGCTAATTTAGATCTCCTTAGAGGCCGAATCACTGTAATTTCTGAAAAACGGCAGATTCTAAGATCTACTAAGTATTAGTTCTGAAGCTGCAATGCCACATACCAAAGAATGAAACCAGATATAATGGTTTGAGGTATATGTGATTTGAAACAAAATGGAGCATTGTAAGAGATACAGTAATTAATTCTAAAAAAAGTAGCCATTCCTAGTATTGAAAGTATAGAAATTAAAGTCCACTGTAAATCATTAGGCTTTAAGTCATGATTTTTACATATTCAGAAAATAAATTGGATTGAATCTCAGTTAATATACTGAGAGTTTTCCAATTGTAAAATTACTTATCCACAATTTTCAATTTTATTATTCTCGGTGTTTACATTAGTTCCTTCTGTGTTTAAGCGTACTACTGCAGGGGCAGGTAGATCATGGAAATAGTTGCCAGAGGCTTTTATGTTTTTAAGAGTTCCCTGTAATTCCAAACCTGCGTATCCACCACCGGAAGTGGTACATTCATTGTTTGTCATGACTCCATCGGTTACGGAATCGAACCGAA
>JAMXLQ010000143.1 GCA_024280975.1 Methanosarcina sp. | reverse complement strand
AAATAAAGAAATAAATAACTGATTCTTTTACATCTATAGTTCCCAGTAAGTGAAGGATCAACAATATTACAGAGAAAAATAATAGGAAAACTCTGTATAAAAAAGGCCTGATATCCTTCTTTCCTTCTATTTTGTTACCTGTGTAAATACTACCTTTTAACTCACCAGTTCCGAATGGAAATAACCAATTGATCCCTGAAACTGTACAGGAATCTTCGAGTAGGTGTAAAAATTGACCAGAGATCAATCCTAAAAACAAGAAACCTATAAGAGTAGCATTTATTCCATGGAAAATGAAATAGCCGACTATTGTTATCAACAAAGTGAGTACAAAGGAGCTGATGAATACTCCAATAGGCGAATGCATTACGCCTCTATGCTGCTCCTCTACAATATATTGGAGATTCATTTTTTCATTTAAATTAAAGAAACTGAGAGAAAAAACTATCAGCTTATGAAGAAGAACCATAATATAATAAATTATTTTGAAATCATAGTGTAACTTGGGCCTTTCGTCACTGTCTGCATCAGGCATCAGCGAACCTATGAAAGCAGTCACAAGTAAACAGAAAGCATATACAGGGTGTGAGTTCTCTGAAAATATCAGTGGAATCGTAAATGGAAATACTGTTCCAAGTGTTATAGAAACGTGATCTTTTCCCAACATATAAAAAAATATATGCACGAAACTAATTAAATTTATTTTGATGGTGTTTAGAAAACTCTCAAATGGATATTCTGAGATATAAATATTCTCCAATGGACAGGTTGTCTCAAAACTAAAGTGGATTCTACAATTATAATATAATTTTCGACTCTGAGGCTAATTGATGTAAAAATACTTCATGTTTAGGTAGTCATGCTTTTAAAGCTAAAATTGCTCACTACCCAATTGTAGAAATAGTCTGAGTTTTGAGACAGCCTGTGGAGGAAGGTATTAATTATTGAAACTGGGAGAAAAGCAATAGAAAAAGTTATTATAGTTACAGTCGAAATTATTTGTATTGTCAGAACAGTTAGAAGGGGGGATAATTTGCCATCCAACAAGAAAATCGCATCAACTAAAACGCCAAAGACTCTTACAGGAATAGCGAGAAAACTCGCATTCGGAGATGGTAGAAGAAATAAACCTAAAAGGAAATAAATTAGTAGAAAACCTAGAGATTGGGGAGTTCGACAATTCTGCAAAAAATCACATGTTTTTTAAAAACGAAATTTTGTTTTTTGAGGATTTCGCAGCAAAAAATTGCCGTAAATAGTTACAGAGATATATTTTTTGGCTCTTCGTTGTTTTGTGTGGATATCCTCATAATATTCTCATAAAAACCAATGCGGTCTTGAATTGAAAATTACCTTATCCATAAGGAATGACTAAGAATCTGAAAGGAATTTTCATTCTTCAGGCGAAGTTTTCAGGAGAAGGGCGAGAAATAAGTTTGTGATAGGGGATTTATATGACGTCAAAATTGATGGACTACTTTAACAAGCAACCGAGAATTGGGGTTCTCAGCACATCGAGTAAAGACGGAAAGGTAGATTCGGCTGTTTTCGGCTCACCTCAGATGATCGATGAAAAGACCGTTGTAGTTGCAACAGGTAAGAACCGTACTTTCTCAAACCTTCAGGAAAACCCTTACGCAATGTTCCTGATAATGGAACCTGGAGCAGATATTATGGCATGGAAAGGGATCAGGGTTTATCTAAAACTGAAAGAACTTGCAACTTCCGGAGAGATGCTTGATATGATCAAGAGTCAGATCGCAAAAATAGCCGGCGAGGAGGCAGCAAAGATAATATACGCAACTGCCACCTTCGAGATTATTGAGTTGAGGTCTCTCGTTGATATGGGACAGGGCTGGAAGAAATCGATCTGAGTTTTCAAAGTTATGGAATTCAGAATAAAAAATAAAAATAGAAAATCAAAATATAAAATGAAAATAAAGAAGAAGACCGACTCAAATTTAGAATTGGGATTGACTCAGATTTTCAGATTATCCCATTCTTTTCCAGAAACCCTTCAAGAGGCACAGAGTGAGTCTGGAAGCCGCAGACTTTGTAGGGATCAGCGCCCATGGAAAGGGCTACGAACTGGGCAATATTCATATGCACCATATCATATTTTACGCCAAATTCTTTTTCGATGACTGGCTGGTAGCGGTCGTACTGGATATGGCAGTTCGGGCACATATGAATCATAAGTTCCACACCTGCTTTTTGGAGGCTGTCAAGTTTGGTCTTTGTCACCTGAAGCGAGGTATCTTTGTTAAGATGGAGCTGAGAAAAGCCCATCCCGCAGGTGAGAGTGCGGTCTTCGTACCAGCGCACAGGCTCGGCTCCGCAGGCTGCGGCTATAGTATCTATCAGTTGGGGATTTTCAGGGTTTCCAAGGACATCGAGATACTTAACTTTATAGTAGTGACAAGCGTGATGGGCTGCAGCTTTGACCCCTGAGAAGTCAAATATCTTCTTCTCCTGAATCTTATCAACCTTACTTAAGAGAATCTCTACTGCATGGTAGAAGTTTGTCTTCGGATTCATGTCATCTTTTTCGTAAACAAGATTGTCAAGGCCCTGTTCTCGGAAGATGGAGTTGACTTTTTCTCGGACCTCGGTATTGGTGTTAAGAACTTCACAGGCTTCCTTGTTTATTGCATAACAGGTTGAACAGAGGCAGGTTATATTGGGATAGCCGCATTTTCTTGCGACTGCAAAGTTTCGGGCTGCAATAGCTGTTGTTGTCAGTCCTTCGAAGATGTCAGTATAATGGCCTATTCCTGTGCAGCAGGACTGCTCATCGTTTATACAGTAATCTACTCCAAGCCTGTCAAATACATAACGAGTGGAGGTTTCCACCCCAGGATACTCCTGTCCAACCATGCAGCTTTTAAATAGTAAAAGCTGGCTGTCTGGGATGTCTTCTATCGTTTTCAAAGCCGAAGTCTCCGCTTTTATATTCTTTCTTGATGCACTGGTTCTCCAGAAGCTGATGCAAAAGCTTTTCCTGTATTTTTGCCTTGAGCCATTTTTCCCTTTCAAAATAGCCCGTGGCCTCAAGAATGGCCTGAACTTCCCCATGGGTATTCCTGATATCCTTTGAACTCAGCCCCAGTTCAACACGGGTTGACTCGAGATTTTTCTTAAACCTTATCCAGCGTTCTCCGAGATCTCTTTCCATATTCTTAATTCCAGCACCGGGTACCTTACTGGCTCCGTTCTTTGAAAGATATTCTCCTATTTCAAGGAAATAAGCAAGCTTTTCAACCCCTATGCCCTCGTTGATGGCCATTTGTCTGAGTACCTGTACAATTGTCACAGGGCTATTATTTCTGGGACAGCGCACATTGCAAGAATAGCAGTAGAAGCAAGACCAAATCATTTCGGATTCAAGCACACTGCGGTCATTTTCCAGCACCTTTTTCACAATCTGACGAGGGCTGTAATCTGTAAAGCGGGCTGCAGGACAGGAAGCCGTGCAGGCTCCACATTGGATGCAGCGGTCAAGCCCCAGAGAGGCAGGTGTCCGGATGCTTTTCTTTGCGGTTTCTGCAAGGGTTTTACATTCCGGGGTATCATATTCATTTATATATGGAATCATTTGATCATCTCTCCTTCCCGGGCAAGGCTTGTAAAAGTGCCTGCAAGCCCTCTTGTATTTGGAACATAAGCTTTCTTGAAATAGAGCCGATTTCCTGAATCTCCAATTTCTTTTTTCAATTTTTCGAAATGATTAACAGTTAGAGGATATATAGTCTCGGCTCTCGGGCTGTCAGGAGGATCCTCTATAAAAAGGACCGAAGATGCTCCGCATTTGAAGGCATGAAGTAGCAGGTCTTTATCCACCACAAGGTTTGTGGGTACCTTGATTAACTTGACATTTGAAGGATAGGTCAATGCACTATTTCCTATATTGTCGCAGGTTAAGGATGCGATTCCGCTGTTTACAAAGCCCAGCAGGTCTCCTTCTTTGACTACTCCTTCAATTTCAGCCTTTAGCTGGCTTTTCATGAAACCTTCAATCTGGATAGCCCCGTTTTGACAAAGTTCAGTGCAGTATCCACACCCTGTACAGACAAGCGGATCTACGATAATCTTCCCATACTCATTTAGGGAAAAAGCCTCGAATGGACACTGGAAGCATTCCTCACACCTAGTACAGAGAAGCTGATTGATAGTCGGGATTTCGTTTACTAAAGCTTTAGGGCTGTCCGCAATAAAGGCCCTTGCTCTTACAGCTGCAAGTCCTGCCTGTGAAATAGTGTCCGTAACATCCTTAGGACTCTGGGCAGTGCCGCAGACAAAAATACCATCCAGTGAGCTGTCTACAGGCCTCAATTTTGAATGCCTTTCTTTAATAAAACCGCTTTCATCCTGACTAATATTCAGTATGCTGGCAATTTTTCGGGTTCCTCTGGAAGGAATCATGGCTGCCGAAAGTATAACGAGGTCGGCAGGCAGCTCTTTTATCTTCTGATCAAGGGTGTCCTCGAGTCTAACAACTAGGCTTTTATCCGGTTTTTCCACAATCTCGGCTGGTCTTCCTCTTACAAATTTGACCCCCATATCCTGAACCGCCCGATAGTAGTTCTCGTAAAAGCCAAGGGCCCGCAAATCGATATAACAGATCGTGATTTCCGTACCCGGATATTTTTTCATTATCAGGTTAGAGTGTTTCAGCGCTGCCATGCAACAATATCTAGAACAGTAGCGGTTCCCACCTTCTTTTTCGTCCCTTGAACCCACACATTGGATCATAACTATCCTTTTAGGTGTTCCCGGATCATAATCAGAAGAGTTCTCAGAAGAGCTTTCACTCCCACAGGTGCCTGTTGAGCTGACAATATCAGAATCCAGGCTGAAATCCGAAGGTTTGAGCAGTGTTCCTTTTGTAGGACCGTTAATCCCAAGCATTCTTGCAAGTTCCATTTGGGTCATCACGTTTTCGAAAATTCCATACCCATACTGAGGTTTCTGGGATGCGTCATACTCCTCAAACCCTGTAGCAACAATAACTGCGCCGACGTTGAGATCAATAATCTCCTCCTTCTGCGAAAAGTCAATTGCTCCAGATTTGCAGGCTTCTACACATTTTCCGCAGGTCTCACCCTTGAATTGCAGACAGTGATCAGGATCTATGCAGTAAACTTTTGGAACGGACTGTGAAAAACGCAGGGAAATTGCCTTTCTGTCCATGTACCCGCAG
>JAMXLQ010000142.1 GCA_024280975.1 Methanosarcina sp. | reverse complement strand
AAGAAGACGCAAAAATAATTATCAAAAAATAAAAAGAAGCATCTAAAAAATAACTTTTTTAAAAACATTATTAATCCCGTATAATTATAATTCTATTTCTTAACACTCCGTTTTTCTTCAACTCCAGACTTTTCGTGCAAGTCACTTATTTTACGTGCAAAATAGACTTTACGTGCAAAGCCGGCTAAGGAGGCTTTGCACGTAAAGTCCCGAAAATGATCGACTTAAAATGCAAACGATAGACTAAAAATGCAAGATGCAAAATTAAATAAATTTTTAAATATTAGGCTGTTCTAAATTAAAATTATCATTTATTTTTTATATTAAAAATGTTATTTTTTGGTGCTATGTAGTTACCAATATCTGAGTCCAATCAGTATTATTTTTCGAATTTTTGTATAAATATGAGCACATAATAAATTAATAAAACGTTTTTCAGTGATTTTTTTTTATGAATATTTTTCGGCATATTTATTACATAAGCAGTTATCTTTTCATCGATTTATATAGGGAATTCTCCAGTATATGAATCCATACATATATATAATATCCAAAGCATATAAAAAGGAGATAACTACAAAATGCAGCCTAGTATTGCACTATCTAGTTATACATTAAGAATACTCGATAAATCTACCAATGAATATGTGAAGATGAATGAAATAAACCAAACCGAAGATGTATTAAATATAGTCCACTCTTTTTTAAATCATTCTCTAGAAAACACAGTAGAAGTATTAACATAAAATTAATTCTTGTTACTCCACAAATCCTCACATTTAAGAGGTCTAGACTCTTATTATAAAATGCCAGTTATTTATAGATCGATAGTGAGATATTTCATTGTGTATTATAAAGAGTGTTTATGAAAGCAATTGAAAGATGTACATACACAATTGAAGAGATTGAGACTGGAAAGAAAGGTACATTACATTTTGATAATGGAGTAACTGTAGATGTATCAAATAAAACAGAACAAGAAGTTATAGCAAATTTAGGGCATTATGGATGGGGTTTAGTGTCAATTAAAAAAAATGGAACGACGAGATGCTTATTTTTTGAAAGGTATATTGAGTAAAGAAAAACTAAATTTTATAAAAGTTTAGATTTCAAATTTGATTTAACTCCTTAAGAAAAAATATTATTTTTTGTGATTTAATAAATGTACTTTCATTACCTAATAGAAACGAAAGTTTTTTAGAAGTTCCGACTTTAAATGCAAGTCACAAACATTAAATGCAAAATACACTTTACGTGCAAAGCCGGCTAATGATGAAAATAGGAATTGAGATTCTTACTCCATAAAAACCGGAAATAAAGAACTTTTTTCAACAAACTTTACGAGTAGTGCCACGGTATACACGAGGAATTGACTTGAGTGCCACGGCGAACGTTTTTTATATATTAACTAAATGTATGCTCCTGATTGAGGTGAACCCATGGAAACAAAAACCATTAAAATCAGTGCTGAACTCTACGACGCACTCGATTTTTGTAGAGATAGAAGCAGCGATAGTGCATGGGAGTCAAGAGGCGCGATAATTACAAAATTATTGGCACGATATGATGATACCTGTCAACTGATACACGAAGATGGTAGCTACTGGTTCGTAATTAACGGCAGAAAACGGAGTTTCCCAGAGCTCTCTCATACTACGGAAAATGTGAGAATTACTCAGGATCTTCATGACAGACTCAATGAAGCCAAAATCCACCCTGATGAAACAATAAATACGGTCTTGCAACGTTTGTTATTCTCTCATTATGGCAACAAGCTGGTATATCGTATTAATATAAAATCCACTAGCAACAAGGACAGCCAGGACTTAATGTTTTTTATGCACGAAGTACTGCTGACAGAACCAAAATTTAATAACGCATTATTTGTCGAGGTTGTAAACGTAGAGAATTACCCGGAAGTAAAGAGTAGATACGAAAAAAGCACGTTACCTCTATCAATATTGTACGATTTTGAAGGCCACGAGGTGTGGCGCATGGAAGGAAAGCACGATTTGTATGAGGTTAGAAGAAAATTAGAATCTTTTATCGACTCTTTAGAAGAGTTTATTGATTGATATGTGGCTAGGCTTGTAAAAAGTCAGTGGAATATATTAGCGCCAGTATTTTCTAAATTTAATATAAATTCTCATGGTTTATGAGGAAATATTCATCCTCAACAAGTTGCTAGGTAAGCCCTTCAAATTAGGATTTTGACTTAAAAATTTATTCTTTTTTTACTAACTCTTTCTAGTGCCACTGAAATTTACATTTTTTTATTTGCTCAAAGCCAATAGATTCTAGCTGTGTCGAGTAAGAAACAGAGTCTGCTGAAAGACATATTAGCCAGTTCTGCCTGAGTAATTTAACCAGGTTTCCTGCGAACCGCCAAAAAGAGATTAATCTGCCGATGGAAATCTCGGCTAAAATAATTTATCATGAACTTTAAATATTTGCCAAAATTTTACTTATTGAACCTACAAGTCTCAATAACGTCACTCTCAATTTCAATATCAAACTCAATCCAGAATCTCTGTCATCGCTTTTACACTTTTGAACATATCTGTAATCATAGGTGTGGTACTATTTGGTTCTCCAAGGGTCGAATTAGCAGCCTCGATCATGCCGTCCGGGTACTCTAGGCTTGAGTTAAGCTGTGCCATATTTTCGTTTAATGAGGCCAGGGCAATTTCCATCTCACTCAAGTTTTCAGGATTTGACTCCAGAACAGTGATTATGGAATTTGTTGTTGCTATACCTGTATCTGTTCCTTCTATTGTAGGTTTCAAAAACGGGTATTCCTCGACGCGAGAGTTCAGGAGTCCGTCTATAAGGTTAAGGTTAAGGTCAAGCATTTGAAGCATGGATGTGAGAAAACGAAAGTTCAGGCCGATTTCCTGATCCGCCAGCTCACTTTCGTTATACATTGACGCGAAATCTGTCTGATTATCTTCATTTTCTAAAGTTGTCTCTGTTTCGTCAACTGACGCCAAAGAAGTTGGAAGTATTAATAGCATAACCAAGAGGCTTGCAGATATTATCAGGTTAAAAACCTGGAGTCTGTTCATAATAATCTCCCCCACTGTTAATTCTCGGAACTTAATTGAATATCTTTTTTGCTAAAAAATAATCCTACTTGACTATAAATATTTAGCGGTTTCATATAAAATAATATAACCGGTAGAAAACTTTCATGGTAATATAACAGTTAGGAAAATTTTGAAATTAATCTACTGTCCTATTTTAGCTGTCAATTCTCCTGAGCGCGAACGTCGTGCCATAACCGTTGCGCCGGTTTATCACGCCACACTACGCCGTACAATATCATTTCTTTTTAAAAAAGATTGTGACCACGTCACTGCGTAACCTGAAGCGAAATTCGAGTAAATTAGCTCTCTTGAGTAAGTTGAAAGATATTTTACTTGACCATAGATTAGCCCTCTTGAGCGAGGCGCAGCGGAACGAAAAGGGCAGCGTGCTGTTGCGATGTAATCGCAACTCCCAGAAAATCTCCGATTTTCTGTGCTCCCGAAGCGCAATTCGGGCGAGACAGAACTCGAGAGGCGAAGCATTTACATTGTAGTTGGACATACAATGCAGAAAGCTGCCAAAATAGGCCGACAAAAAGACAAACACAAGTAAAAATAAAACTAAAAGACTAATAGAGGAAAAGCAATGGCTTTATGGAAGGGAAAGAAAGTGGTTCTGCACACCACAATGGGCGATATAACAATCGAACTTTTTGAGGACATGCCGATTACGGCAGGAAATTTCGCGAAACTCGTAGATAAAGGCTTCTATGACGGAGTTATTTTCCACAGGGTCATTGACAAATTCATGATCCAGGGTGGAGACCCGACAGGTACAGGCATGGGCGGACCAGGTTATGAGATACCGGACGAGTTTACGAGTCATAACCGCAATGACAGAGGCACTATATCAATGGCAAATGCAGGCCCGAACACAGGTGGCAGCCAGTTCTTTATCAACCTTGTGAACAATAATTATCTTGACAAGATGCACCCTGTCTTCGGGAAGGTAGTGGAAGGCATGGATGTTGTAGATTCCATCGGAAAAGTTAAAACTGACCGCCAGGACCGCCCTAAAACCGAAGTGAAAATTATAAAGGCTGAATTGGTCTGAAACTTCTTACATTTCAGGGCAATCCCTACCTTTTATTTTTCTTTTTCTACTTTTCTTACCTTTTCTTTTTCTACTTGCTTATAATCATCAAATCTAGTTATTTACTCTGTGTGCTCATCTAATACACTCATCTAAACTACTAATACAGTCATCTAAACTACTCTTTCTGAACTACTCTTTCTGATTATAAGTTCTAACCTTATTTTCGGATACAATGATAAAAAAGCCCGTCTAATTAGAAGGTAAATTCTTTTAGCGGAGACTGAAACCTGCTGAATGTTCACAGGAGAAAAGATTTTTGTGTGGGAAACAGAAGAAGGATTGAGTTTTCTGGCCAGTGAAACCCTTAAAGCCAGATATCTGCGTGAAGGGGAAAAAGATTGGGAGGACGTCTGCGAGAGAGTTGCAAAGGCAGTTGCAGTAACTGAAGAAGAATATCTAGAATTTAAAGACCTCATGGTCCGAAAAATTTTTCTACCAAGTTCGCCCACGCTCATGAATGCGGGCACAGAATTAGGACAGCTTGCAGCTTGTTTTGTAATCCCTGTCGAAGCCAGTGTTGAGGAGATCTTCGATTCGGTTAAGACCGCAGCCCTGATCCAGAAAACCGGAGGAGGCACAGGTTTCGATTTTTCAAAAATACGCTCTGACAGTTCTCCCAGCTCTTACGGTGATGACGCGACTAGCGGCCCTGTAACTGTCATGAAACTTTTCAATGAAGCAACTGAAATCGTAAAACAGTTTGGAAGAAGGCGAGGAGCAAATATTGGCATTCTTGATATTTCTCACAACGACATCCTTTCTTTCATCAGGGCAAAGCGTGTAGAAGGAGAGCTGAGTAATTTCAACATCTCAGTTATGATTCCTGACGCCTTCATGGAACTCGTTGAAGCGAATAGGACTGAAGAGGTCTGGAACAGACAAACAGGCGTGACGGTCGAGCTCATATTTTCAGAAATTGTCGAGGGAATCTGGAGAAATGGCGAACCAGGTATTCTTTTTTATGACCGAATAAATAGAGATAATTTCACGCCTTCACTTGGCGATATCTCGGCCACGAATCCCTGCGGGGAAGAACCACTTCTGCCTTTTGAAGCCTGCAACCTGGGTAGCATAAATCTTTCTCTTTTCGTGATAGACAGAAAAGTAAACTGGGATTTTCTCAGGGAAGTGGCCGGAAAAGCTATCCGATTTCTGGATAATGAGATTGATAAGAATACATATCCTGTTCCGGAGATTGAGACTGTAACTAAGAGAACGCGGAAAGTAGGACTTGGGGTAATGGGGCTACATGACATGCTTTTGAAACTTGGGCTGCCCTACGACTCCCAAGAAGCCCTCGAGCTTGTTGAAAAGCTTATGGAGCAAATCACCTGGGCCGCAATCAGGGAATCAAGAAAGCTTGCTATAGAAAAAGATCCTTTTCCTGAATATGAGAATTCCACTTGGGAACTTCCTATGAGAAACGCTGCGTTGACCGCAGTCGCTCCGACAGGTACAATCAGCATCCTTGCTGGTTGTTCGGCAGGGATTGAACCAGTTTTCAGCTGGGCATACAGGCGGACTCAGACTATAGGTCGGGAATTTATGCTTGTTCATCCCTTCTTTAGGGAATATTTCAAGTCAAAAATGCCAGAAGCTGACTATAACTGGCTTCTTGAACATGTCTACAAGCATGGCACTGTACAGAATGTGGAAGATCCGAAGCTTGTAAGTGAAGAAGAAAAATGGCTTTTCAAGTCAGCGTTCGATATCGACTGGAAGGCTCATATTGATGTTCAGGCAGCGTTTCAACGGCATTGTCATGCTGGAATTTCGAAAACTATTAATATGCCTGATTCTGCAGGAAAAGAGGACATCAAGCAGGCTTTGGTTTATGCCTGGAAACATGGACTCAAAGGGCTTACTATCTACAGGACGGGAAGCAGGCAGCATGTGGTACTTAGTCTGCAAAAATCTTAAAACTGAATCGGCAACCTATAAAAATAGTTTGCAATCTATAAATTGAACCTGAAGTCTATAAAATGATATGGGGACATACTGTGTAATTATTTTTATCCAGTATTATCTTACTAAAAATATATATACATTTAGTCCCTCTCAATAACTTATGACTGAGGCATTTAAACATCATTTTGAACTATTAGTTGCTTGCATAATTTATGGTACCGTCGGCATTTACATGCAATGGTTAGAGGATATGTCTGTAGGCTCAATTATTTTTTACAGAATACTCTTTGGACTCTCAGCAGTTTTATGTTATCTTGCAATTACTGGAAATTTGAGTCAGCTCGCTCTAAAAAGGAAGAAGAATTACTTGCTTCTCCTGGGAATCCTGTACGTTTTGCAAATGTTTTCCTATTATTCGGCAATTCGTTATCTTGGAGCTTCCTCAGCGGTTTTGCTTCTCTATACGGATCCCGTTTATCTGACCATTCTTGCTCCTATCCTGCTTGGAGAAAAAAATACAGAAAAAACTATTTTTGCTCTTTTCCTTGGCTTGGTAGGTGTTTTCTATGTAACAAGGCCGGAAGGGGGCTTCGAACAGCTTGATTTTGGCAGCAATTATCTTAAAGGAGTGCTTTTCGGACTTACAGGGGGCCTTTTCA
>JAMXLQ010000141.1 GCA_024280975.1 Methanosarcina sp. | reverse complement strand
GCAAGGGAGGAAAAAAGAAATTCTTCAAAAAACTACAGAAAGAGTGAGTATCCTTCTTTGAAATCCCAGGAAAGTTGTTGTCAAGCTCTCGTTCCTGTCATAGTTGCCATGTCTGCGCAGACTATCTATAGCCTTACTGACATATTCTGTGTTGCAGATCTTGAAGCTGATGCGCTGGATGCTGTTGGATTTTCATTTCCCTTTTTCTTATTCAGATGGCGCTTACTAGTGGGTTAGGAGTTGGAGGTGAATCTGCAATTTCCAGGTGAATTGGGGCCAGAGATAAGGCAGGTGTGGATAATGTTGCACTGTACACCTTAGTTATAATACTCATCCTGATAGTTGCCCTGACCGCATTTGGAATTGCTTCTGTAAAAAGAGCTTTTTATATAGTGGAGCTGGAAAAACAGCAGAGCTTGGAGTTGAGTATGCAAGAGTAATATTTGAAGGAAGTTTTATAATCTTTTTTACGAATGTTGCAGATTCTATCCTTAGAAATGAGGGAGATTCAAAAAGGGTTATACAGGCAATGATTCTTGGTTCAGGCCTGAATGTGATACTTGACTCTTTATATATACTCTGGGATTTGGGGTTGCAGGAGCTGCCCTGGCAACTGTGATTGGTTTTGCCAGTTCTGGACTGCTGATGTTTTACTGGTTTTTATCAAAAAAGATACCTATGTTTCTTTCAGGTTCAGTTCCTTCAAATTTGACAAATCAATTTTAGTAGATATTTTCAGAGTCGGAATACCCTCTTCAGTTGAACAGGTTGCCCTGGCGCTGACTGCACTTATAATGAATGTCATTATCACAAATGTCGGCAGTACGGACGGAGTTGCAGTTTATGCCACAGCCTGGAGAGTAGCAAGCATAGCAGTTTCTCCCTTGATAGGGATTTCAATATCAATAGTCTCGATTAGTGGGGCTGCTTATGGGGAAAGAAACTTTAAAAAAGCCCAGAATACCTTGACTTACGCAATCAAAGTAGGTCTTCTGGTAGAAACGGTAATTGCGGTTTTTGTATTCTTTTTTGCTCCATACATTACTGCAGTTTTCACAGGAGCCCATATTGCAGCCCATATTGCTCCTGAGCTGACAAGACTCCTTAAGATAATGACAGTGTTCTATCCCGCAGTTGCCTTTGGGATGCTTTCGACTTCTTTTTTCCAGGGAGTAGGAAAAGGTACAAATGCTCTTATATTGTGGGTACGGTTGTGGGCTCGATAATTACCTTCATCTGGGCACATACATACCTGAAATGTCTGATGATAGTGGGCAAAAGTGTAAGAAACTGTTGATTTATTTAAAGTACTTAACCAAGAATAATAAAATATAAATAGAATTCAGATTGATTTAGTAAGAATTCAAACAATTTGATTAACGGATAGTAAGATAATGAACTAAATTATCCGAAAGATAAAGCTATAAAGCTATAAACAACCAGGCTCACAGGTGCTCATGAATTTTTAATTACAGATTTATTGGTGTATTCTTTCAGTTTATCACCCATGTTCGGAAAAAAATCATCACTGTGATACCAATGAAGGAAGAAAAAATAAAAGAAACAGTAAAACTTCAGTTCGAAATAATTAATCTGTTTCAAAAAAATTTTGGCAAAATTTTTCACCAAACCGGAAATAGTCCATATAACCTGAATAAAAATCAGAATCGAGCCATTATGATCATTGGGGCAATCGAGAATATTATGCCTACAACCCTGGGAAAGTGCCTTGATCTCCAGAAGGGAAGCCTGACAAGCATGATCGATGCCCTGGAAAGAGAAGGGCTTGTCTGCAGGAAAGGAGATCCCACGGATCGGAGAAAAACCCTTATTTCCCTTACTGAAAAGGGGAAAGCTTACAGGGAATGGTTCATGGGAGAGCTCGAAAAAAAAGCCTCCGAAATTCTTACAAAGCTGGATGAAGAAGACATTCTTGCGTATCAGGGGAGCCTGAAAATAATGCTTGCAACGCTGAAGAAGCTTGATGAGATCGCCTGAACAAGAAAAATAGTATGGGAGGCCTACTATGCACACCGAACTAATAAGCAAGCTCAAGAAGCTTGGGTTTACGGAAAATGAGGCAAAAATTTATGTTGGACTTCTTAGCTTGAAAGAAGCTACGGCAAGGGAAATCCACGAATTTACCCATGTACCGAGAACAAAGATTTATGCGGTACTGGAGAAGATGTCAAAGAAAGGATATGTGGAAGTTGAAACAGGAACTCCTACTTGTTTCAGAAGAATCGAACCAGAGCGATTGGCTAAAAAACTCAAGGCTGAATTTCTTCTATCCCTCAATGAAACCTTAAAGGAGCTTAATTCCACAGAAAACTGAAACAAATATAGTGGGCCTTAAACTTTTACTTTTAAAATCTCAGATATGAAAATCCAGGAAATATGAGAAAAGATAAATATAATGACTAGGTAATAAGCTACCGTAAGCCGGCAAGAGACTACTATTAGAATTAAAAAATAATAAGAGTCAAAAGGTAGCTAGAATGAAGGAAATAACTCCACAAAAATCTCTTGAACCAATTCTGCATGGCTTCCTTCTAAGGGATAGCAGGTCCGTCCAGACTTCAAAAATCCTGAGCCTTCTGAAGTGTTTCCCAGGTAAGCATAAATCTGAAAAATAGATAGGTATATCCAGGAAAGTAAGAAAAACGGAAATGGCATTCGGATAGAGAGCCAAACAAGAGAGATGTTACTTTTTTAACTGCAGTCCAGGTATTTGTGCAATTACTTTTATTCTTAATTTGCATTATTTATATTAATTTATTTTCAAATTTAAAAAAGGATTTTTCTTCTATCTTTTTACAAAGGCAATGATTTATATCTCTTCTAAATAAATATT
>JAMXLQ010000140.1 GCA_024280975.1 Methanosarcina sp. | reverse complement strand
TCTTTACTCATTTTATGGCCTCTTTATTCTGTTTCAGGTAATCTAAAAAGTAAGATACCTCTATTGTTGCAATATTTAATGGTGTTGTAAATGGTCTAAATATCGGCACTATTGTATGAAAAAACCTGATTTTCAGCTTTGAAGGAAAGCAAACCTGATCGAAAAAATGTTTGCAGGAAAGAAATATTAGAAAAGAGGATTATTACTGAGTAAGAACCATGAAAATGAAACCAATAATTGTAATTGCCCTTCTCATCTCGGCTGTTCTACTGGCTGGTAGAGTAATTCCTGGAAACAGCGCAGATCAATTCAAAGAAGGGAAATACATTCACGTTGACAATATAGTAATTCAGTTTGAAAAGACTGATGCGACCGTCAATATAGACTACCATCTCAGTCCCTTCGCCCAAGCATATATATTGCTGTTTGGCAGCAAGAACCTGAAACCCAAGGTTGAGACAATTTTTTCGGAATTTCATGACGTAAAAATTCAGAAGATAGATAAATCAAGTGCTTCGCTCCAGATACTAAACATTTCTAGGGAAGAGGCCGGAAACTACCTGTGTGATTCCTATAAATTAGGGGTGCAGTCTGACGTCGTTACCTTTGTTTATCCTCCTGATAGCAAGAAAAAGAGTTACGAGGATGTAAAAGTTACTCCACCGGTATTTTATCCTGCTGATGGTAGGTAAACATTAGAATGTATAACATTAGCTTCTGATGTTGTTTTTAAACATTCACTTACTTAATCTGAAGTCTAAAGCTAGTTAACGTGTGGCTCAACTTCCACGGTATATAAAAGACGTGATAGAAATTACCCTCTTAACTTTATTTCTCCCAACTAAATTATTTTGTTTTACCTGTTTGTTACTCAGATAAGATCATTCTCTTCTCTTTAGGGGAATTAACTATCCGAATATGACTATTAATCTAAAAATATAACACAAAAAGATAATTTTATTCACATCTTAGGAATATATATTTAATAAGAGACCCAATTTTCTTTGATAGCAATGGGAAGATTCAAACTGAAATGTCTGAAGTGCGGAAGAGAATACGGCCAGGAATACAGGCTCACCTGTGAGAACGATGACTCCTTTTTGCGGGCGGATTACTTTGAAAAGAGGCTGGAACTAAGAAACCAGCCAGGTATCGGAAGGTTCCACTCCTGGCTCCCAATCCAGGAAGAACTTACTACAGATGCAGGCCCCATAACTTACAAAAGTGAAGCCTTTGCCAGGGAACTCGGACTTTCAAACCTTTATATAGGGTTCAGCGGGTACTGGCCCGAAAGGGAGGCTTTTATTAAAACTTGCAGTTTCAAAGAACTCGAAGCCTACCCGACCATGCAACTCCTGAAAGAAACCGGAGGAAAAGCTATAGTTCTGGCCTCTGCCGGAAATACAGGCCGGGCTTTTGCGCACGTTTCGGCTTTGACAGGAACTGATGTGTACATAGTGGTACCGGATTCCGGAATTTCAACTTTATGGCTTCCCGAAGAGCCGACTGAGTCCATCCATCTTATAAGCATGAGTCCTGGAAACGACTACACTGATGCTATCAATCTTGCAGGCCGGATTGCAAAACTGCCTGGAATGGTTCCCGAAGGCGGAGCGAGAAATGTTGCCAGAAGAGACGGTATGGGTACTGTAATGCTGGATGCAGCCATAACTATAGGAAAGGTACCTGATCATTATTTCCAGGCAGTCGGAAGCGGTACAGGGGGAATTTCAGCTTGGGAAGCCGCATTACGTCTAAAAGCCGATGGTCGATTCGGACAAAAACCTCCGAAACTTCAGCTTGCCCAGAACCTTCCATTTGTTCCCATGTACAACGCCTGGAATGATAGAAGAAGAGAAATTATTCCCGAACTTGATATGAAGGATGCAAAGAAGCAGATAGAGGAAACTTATGCCCAAGTTCTTACCAATCGGGCTCCTCCATACGGGGTTACAGGTGGTCTCTATGATGCACTTACAAACACTGACGGAATAATGTACGCAATTTCCAGAAAAGAAGCCCTTGAAGCTAAAACCCTTTTCGAATCCCTCGAAGGAATAGATATCTTGCCCCCATCGGCAGTTGCAACAGCTTCTCTATTAAAAGCAGTGGAAGACGGAAATGTTGAAAAGGATGACACTATTCTCCTGAATCTTGCGGGTGGAGGATATGAGCGCCTGAAGGAAGATTTCACACTTTACCAAATCGAACCGGTAGCTATTGCCAAACACCCGGATGTGTCCCTAGAAGAACTGAACATCTGATTTTGGAAAAGTTTTAGTTCGAAAAATAGTTCTGAAAAATTACATAAAAAACAAAGGAAGGAAAACTGAAAAGGTGTTTCCATGACGAATCCGGAAGAAGAAGTAATAGCAATCATGAAAAAAATGGATATTGACCTTGCTGCAACTCTACCCTGTGATAGGATCAAGAACCTGCTTCCTTTGATTTCAGAGAATTTTCCTGAAATTCGATTAACAAGAGAAGAGAATGGAGTAGGAATCTGTGCAGGCGCTTATCTTGCAGGAGGGAAGCCCATGATGTTTATCCAGAGCACAGGGCTTGGGAATATGATTAACGCTCTAGAGTCCCTAAATGTAATATGTAAGATTCCATTACCTGTCCTAGCAAGTTGGCGTGGGGTCTATGGTGAAGGCATAGAAGCACAGGTTCCGCTTGGCACTCATCTCCCGGAAATCCTTGAAGGAGCAGGGCTAGTATACACGATAATCGACGAAGCTGAAAAGCTTCCTCTACTTGAAAGCGTAATAAAAGACGCTTTTGAAAATTTAAGGCCGCATATAGCCCTAATCTCTCCAAAAGTCTGGGAAAGCTCGGATTGCTGCTCCTGGGAAATGGCGGGATTGCCAGAAAAGCCGGAGCTTATGGAAAGAACCTGCAATTTTAATTTTCGGAGAGAAACTCTCAAGCCAGTAATGCTCAGGAACGATGCAATCTGTGCAATTGCTTCTCAACTTGATGGCGAAATTACAGTAACGAATCTGGGAGTTCCCTGCAAGGAACTTTATGCTTGCAAGGATAGAGAGCTCAATTTTTACATGTTCGGCTCAATGGGGCTCGTCTCGTCGATAGGTCTTGGCCTTGCTCTTCGAACCAAAAAGACAGTCATAACCTTTGACGGGGATGGCAGCCTGCTTATGAATCCTAACGCCCTTCTTGAAATTGCCAAAGAAGCCCCGAAGAACCTTATAATTATCTGCCTTGACAATGGTGCCTATGGTTCTACAGGTTCGCAGGAAACCTGTGCTCTTCGCTATATAGATCTGGAAATTTTTGCAACCGCCTGCGGAATACAAAATGCGGCTAAAGTAAACAGCGCAGAGGGGTTAATAGAAGTTTTCAAAAAGTTTCAGGCAATGCAGGAGCTTTCTTTTATCCATGTAATCCTGAAACCCGGAAATACAAAAGCTCCGAATATCCCCTTGAGTCCTGAAGAGGTTACAAAACGTTTTAAAGAGGCTTTAAAAGCCTAAAAAAACGGAAGAGGTTTCAAAGCTCTGAAAGGCTGATGAGTCTTCCAAAACAAAAATATTAGAAAAGTGGGTTAAATATAAGAATCAGTACAAAACCATAAAGAAAAGGACGAGAGAATATATAGGACGATCATTGCTCTCTCTCGCGTTATTTTTCGCTCTTACCTTAAGTAGCTTCTTAGTTTTATTCTCTCCAGCTTATTTTTTCTACAGGCTCAGTAAGTCTGAATCTTCCGGTGAGAATTTTCTCTTTGAGTTCTTCAGCCGCTATAATTGCCCTTGC
>JAMXLQ010000139.1 GCA_024280975.1 Methanosarcina sp. | reverse complement strand
TCCCGTTATTGTCAAAGAGAGAAATCATCATCCCACGGTCTGAAACCATAAGTTCGGCCAGTTTGACCCCATCATTGCAGACAAAAAGTTCGGTGTTTTCCAGCGTGGCAAGTTTCCTTATTTTCTTTTCATAATTGTGCGTAATTTTTTCGAGTACCGACTCAGTGAAAATAAGAGTAACATCTGACTCTAACCTTCCGAGCCTTGTATAAAGGGGGAGGAACTCAGGCCTGTAGAATGATGAAAATGCCATAAGATAATGTGATGAGGAGAAGAACTCTAAAAGGTCCGCACTCGGCTCGAATATCTGACTTGGATCGGCTTCAACCAGTTTACAATCCTTCAGATCTCCTATTCTGTCGAGAAGATACTTAGGAATTCCACTTAGGTCATGTTCGATCCAGTAATTGTCTCGTTCGAGTAAAGTAAGGACATTAACGAGGGATTGAACTTTTTTAAATACCTGATCTCCCATATCTGTCAATTCATAGCTGCCATTTTTTTGAATAACGAGATCACTGTCTGTAAACCTTTTGATCTGGGGTAAGATAGCCGTGGGAGAAACATCAAGGAGGGTCTTAATTTCTTCCATTGTTCTTGGTTTATCTCCTAAGAGTAAAAGGAGGTCTCTTCTTTTCTGGGAACGAAATACGACATCTATTAACTCATGTTGCATTCAAACCACTTCTATCGCGTTTTTATGTAAATATAGAATATCTGTAATGTGACACTAAAATCTCCGCACAAAGACGGATGAAAATTCGAGTTCCAGTCTGGTCCTATATGACCTGAATAGGAAGAAGCGTTTGTGCCATATATTGGAAATATTCGATATATCCATTTATATAAAAGGGTTTGGATTAATAATTTTAAACGTGGAGGAACCCGGCCAATAAATATTAGTAGTTACGGAAAAGTCCCCGTTTTCCATAAAAACACGATCACTGAATACATTTCAACATTGTTAGTGCCTTAATTTACTGAATAATAAGGTTATGTAAAAGTGAAAAAGTACAGTATGAACATTGAAATTTTTGACAGGCTTTATCTGAATAATTGCATTGTTTAAAAAAATTTGTTATGTACCCAATATACTGGTTTAAATGACGTTAAGATTCAAGGAGGATCCGCTTCGAAAATTTAAGATCAAACTATCAAGAAAAACAAGGGCAAAAAATTTCAGGATAGAAAGCTTTGCAATCGATTCAAAATTTCAGACCCTATATACCCTTACAAATACCAGGAAAAAATTTTCATCGGTTATGGTATATGTGATGATTTCCCCTAATAATGCTGCATACACGTGTCAGCATAACAGACACGCAAATCAATCAAAAAGGAAAAGTTCCGGCGAGAAGGAAAAAATTCTTTCGCTGGTAAGTACTGAAGAAATCTGGAGATAATCCAATAGAATGGATGCATTGCAGATTTTTCCAGGGCTGAATACCCTCGAAAGAAAGGACTTCACGGAGGTAAAGCTGGAACCTCACAACGCCTAACATGCTCGGGACTGCAGACCCGGCTAACGGTAGTGACCTTTTACCAAAAACTAAAACGGAGGTTTAGAAATATGTTGGACTTTACAGAGGCAAGTCTGAAAAGGGTGTTAACCAGATACAATGTGGCTCTGGAAAAGGCATTGACGCCTGAGGAAGCCGCAGAAGAGATCTATCCAAAAGACGAATTAATTTACCCGATCGCAAAGGCCATCTTCGAAGGAGAAGAAGATGACGTTATCGAGGGTCTCCAGGCAGCAATCGATGCTGGCAAGGATCCAATTGCTCTTATCGATGACGCTCTCATGGTCGGTATGGGCGTTGTCATAAGACTTTATGACGAAGGTGTGATTTTCCTCCCCAACGTCATGATGTCTGCTGATGCCATGCTTGAAGGTATCGAATATTGTAAGGAAAACTCTGGAGCTGCTCCTAAAACCAAAGGAACCATTGTCTGCCACGTCGCAGAAGGTGACGTTCACGACATTGGAAAGAACATCGTTACCGCTCTTCTCAGGGCAAACGGCTACAATGTAGTTGACCTTGGAAGGGACGTACCTTCTGAAGAAGTTCTCGCTGCAGTTAAGAAAGAGAAACCATTAATGCTCACAGGTACTGCCCTCATGACCACCACCATGTATGCATTCAAGGACGTTAATGACAAGCTCCTTGAAAATGGAGTGAAGATTCCATTCGTATGCGGTGGCGGTGCAGTTAATCAGGACTTCGTATCCCAGTTTACACTTGGTATATATGGAGAAGAAGCCGCTGACGCCCCCAAGATTGCTGACGCAATCCTTGCAGGTACTACAGATGTCGCAGAATTAAGAGAGAAATTCCACAAGCACTGAGGTGAGTTAAATGGCAGCAAAAAGATACACTTCAATGGCATACGCAAGCGCAGATGAAATGACCTTCGGCGTAGCCAAGTACCCTGTAAAGGCAGGTCTCGGCCTCGAGATCGGTGCAGGTTACACAATTCCTGAGGTCAACTACGCTCCTAGACCTGAAGCCGGTGCATCCAAGGAAAAGCTCGTAAGAGAATACGAGAGGATCACCACTGACATTATGGAGAGAATGGTCCAGGTCGGTTTCCCAGCAGTTATCCTTGAAACAGAACACGTTCAGCAGATGTCCAACAACCCCTCCTGGGGAGCAGAAGTTGCACACGCCCAGAAAACCATTATGGAGAAATACCACGATGAATACGGCATAAAGTGCGCACTCCGCCACACCATTGGTGACATCCGTGAGAACAGAGAATTCATGCAGCTCAGAGGCGACAAATACTCTGTCTTCCTTGAAGCTTTCGAAGAATGTGCCAAGGCCGGCGCAGACCTGCTTTCAGTAGAGAGCATGGGTGGTAAGGAAATCTTCGACTATGCAATTCTCAGGAACGATATCGCTGGTATGCTCTACGCAATTGGCTGTCTCGGCTCCATTGACATGGAAATGGTCTGGACCGACATATCCAACATTGCAAAGAAGACCGGCACTGTTTCCGCAGGTGACACAGACTGTGCCCAGGCAAACACCGCAATGTTCATTGGCGGTGGACTGCTCAACAAGAACCTTGCCCACACCATCGCAGTTCTCGCAAGGGCAATCTCTGCCCCAAGATCCCTCGTTGCATACGAATCAGGTGCAGTAGGACCCGGAAAAGACTGCGGATATGAAAATGTTATCATCAAAGCCATCACCGGTATGCCAATGACCACAGAAGGTAAAACCTCTACCTGCGCCCACTCTGACGTTATGGGTAACCTGATCATGGAGTGCTGTGACTGCTGGTCCAACGAGTCTGTTGAGTACCACGGTGAATTCGGCGGTACAACTGTCCAGTGCTGGGCCGAGTCTCTTGCGTATGACTGCGCCCTTATGAACACCGCTCTTGAAACCAAGAACGACAAAGTTCTCAGAGACCTTCTTATGCTTTCCGACAGGTACAGAGACCCCCAGGCCTATGTGCTTGCATACGACAACGCATACAGAGTCGGTCAGGCAATTGTCAAGGACGGAGAAAACATCTACCTCAGGGCAAAGAACGCCGCAGTCGAATGCTGCAACATTGTCAGCGAAGGTGCAGCCGGCAAGCTCGAGCTCTCTAGGTTCGAAACCAACGCCCTCGCAGATGCAAAGGCAGCCCTCGATGCTCTCCCAGATGACATGGACAAGTTCATGGACGACTGCCTTACAAAATACAAGAGTGAAGTTAAAGTATTCCTTCCGGAGAACTACGGCCTCTAAGCCGAACCCTCCGGTTCTCTTTTTCTTTTTTAAACCCTTCTTGAATCCGCAAACTCTTTTATAATTCTCGCTGTTTTGATCTTTGCTTTTGCACGGTTTCTATTGCTTATGCTTCTCTTTTCTGTTCCTTATATACTCAATAGCCTTGCATGTAAACACTTGTACTTCAATTCATTTAGGGGCTAAGCGACAGGTACCAAAAACTCACTCCAGATTCTGTAATCAAGAAAACACTCACAACCTTGAAGAAAATCACAACTTTGTAAATTATTCTTATTGGGAAATTGAAAAATAGTTTACCTTACCCCAAAATTAGCACTCTTGAGCGAAGCTTGATATCTTTATTGTAATTTAGTCCGCTTGAGCGAACGAAGTGAGCGAGGACACCATCCTCCCGAGACGGAACTCGGGAGGATGGAACTCTGCCAGTCAACAGCTTGATCGCAAAAGAAAATAATATAAGGAATGGAAAAAAGGAGTAGAAAAAAATAAACTAAGGCAAAAAACAGTAGAATAAAATCGGGAAAATAAAATATATTTTCAGAAAATAAAGACAATACTTAATGAAATAATTAAATAGAAAAAAGAAAAATATATATAGAAGAGAAGAGTATCGATAAATTGTAGCGTGGGGAAAAAATATACGAACAGACTAAAAACCGTGCCATCAGTAAGGAGTTATTTAACTCCCCCATGTTACTTCCTTTCCAATTTATCACTAATATCCTCAAAAATAATTGATTTAAAGGATCAATGAAACCTATTTTACAGATTAGATCCGCTTCCAGTGCTTTCTAATTGAAGTAAAGATAATAAGTTGAAGTCCTGCGCAAAAAACTAGCTTTTCTAATTTTGGCAGTCGGCGTGAGTTGTGAAATTGATAACATAAGAAGTCATCTACTTTTTTCAAATATGGGCAGTGTACTTTTTTTAGAATTAACAGATAACTCACAACCCGAGTTTAATTTTCACATCAAGATATCTTATAATTGATGTGAAAATAAAGAGAAATATATGCATTTTAAAAGGGAAGGATAAAAGTGAAAATAATTATTTCGGTCTGCGGAGAAGGATTAGATCATACAAGCCGATGCCTTGCGCTGGGGAAAGAATAGATGATCAGGAAAAAACCTTGTCAGGAAGAACTTATGACTACTCTGGAATTAGACTCTTCAAATAATCGAGAAGATCAGAGTGATCATTGAGCACAAGATCCGCATGCTGTATCTCTTCAGGCTCAAGCATACTCGCAACCGCAACACAGTAAAGCCCTGCCCTTTTGGCGGCAGTTATTCCCAGAGGTGCATTTTCAATTACAATGCATTCATTTTTTGTTAGGTTAAGTTTCTCAAGGGCTTTGAGGTAAGGATCGGGATCAGGTTTCCCATGCTCAAGATCGCTCCCTGTAATTATGACATCAAAACAGTTAGAAAAGAATTTATTCACAACTTTATTTACTGTATCGGCATGTGATCCTGAAACCATAGCGAGCTTGAAGTGCTGTTTCAACTCCTTAAGGCAATCCAGAATGCCTTCATAAGGTTTTATCTGGTCAAATTTAAGAATCTCGCGTTTCTTTTCGGGCAGTTGCTCTAAATGCCAAGGTTCAGGCTCTTTTCCAGCCTTTTCAAAAATTGATTTGACTAATCTCTTGTTGTTTGAGCCTTCGAGCTTGTAAATATCTTCCCTTGTGATACTAATACCAATTTCCCTGAAAGCCTCAACCCAAGCATCGGCCTGGAAACGCATGGAGTCTACAAGAACCCCGTCCACATCAAAAATTATCGCTTTTAACATCTATTTAATAGATTGTTATAATCTATAATAAATATTATGAAAATCGAAGTTTAGTAAAATCTCTATATAGATGGATACTAAGTTGTGAGAATCTGATTATTTTTTAACCAGCTTTTTCATTTAAAATACTTCTCGTAAAGGATTCCACCTAACCAGTACCCAAGTAGGGAAAAAATAAGTATACCTGGAACATAGATAGGAAAGTGTGATTTTTCAACAAAAAATAATATATTGAAAAATAAAAGATAGAAGGTTAAGAAGATAAAAAACCCAATTATCTCAACATGTATCTTTGCTAGTTTCAAGTTTTATCTGAACCCCTCTTCCAACCTGAAAACTGTAAATTACAGAGATTCGGGCTACTCAGATATTATCTTTTACTCTTCTTACTTTCCTTCTTACTTCTCTTCTTCGCCTTTCTTGCTTTCTCCTCCTTCTTTCTTGAAATTAAGAGAAACGGAATTAATGCAGTAACGCTTCCCGGTTGGTGCAGGCCCGTCTTCAAAGACATGACCCAGATGGCTTCCACAGCGAGAACAGACTACCTCGATCCTGTTCATGAAGTAACTGGTGTCTTCTTTGAGCCTTACCCTGTCACTAGAGATCACATCATAGAAACTTGGCCAGCCGGATCCAGACTCAAATTTGGTGTTTGAGGAAAAAAGCTCCTGCCCGCAGGCAGCACAGGTGTAAACTCCTTTTTCCTTATTATAGTACAGGTTACCTGAAAAGGGCCTTTCCGTACCTTTCTGCCGCAGGACGTGATATTGCTCAGGTGTGAGTATCTGTTCCCACTCTTCTTCAGATTTTTCAATTGTTTTCTGTGCCAGTTGCAAACCCCCTATGCATATAAGTTATTTATTTCAGAAATATTACTATTTTTCGAGTCAGGAAAAAACAATGCCAATGCGAAAATGAAGTTAATAGTAATTTACACATTGTACTAAAGTGATAAAACAAAGTTATTAAAGCCTGATATCGAAACCTGATGATAAAATCATACGCGAAGGAATAAAATGATAAAAATTGCGTGTTAAGCACAGTAATAATTAAGAGTATAATTATAGAGAATTATATAATATTTAAATAAATAATGGTTCCGGAACAAAACCTGCTGGTTTGGGGCAGTATGGGAGAGAATCTGACAGGGAGAAAAGACCACAGTACAATAATCGCTGCACTTATCTTTTTACTTCTTGCGGCAGTCTTTACAGTTATCGTTCTTAAAAGAATTGACCCTGGGAAGTTTACCCTACCTTTTTATCTTATAGTAATGGGAATGTTTTTCTTTGCTACAGCTATAGAAGCCGAAAGTAAACTAGGAGAATGGCTTGCTTCTTTGAGCTGGACTCTTAATATGCTCGGTTTCGTTCTCTTTTATCAGTACTTAACAGAAAACCTGCAAAGCTGGATCTACATATGGCCGCTTATTTTCCCTGTAGGAATAGGATTAGGGCAAGTCTGTTATGGAGGAGTTAAAGCTAAAAAAGAGCCCTTCGAACGTGGGAAAGTCCTCACCCAGATAGGGCTCGGGATATTTATCCTCGTTTTCGTAGTTTTCAAGCTTTTATTCCAGTGAAACCATAGCTTACGAGGTAAATGTCTTCAAATGACTTAGTTAAGACAGCATATTCTTAAAAAGATCCTAAAAACGTAATTTCTGCAAAAGTATCCCTTTTCAATAAACGAGTAGGGAAAATAGAAGAATTAAATCCGTGAACCAGCCCTCTTGAGCAAAGCGGAAAGGGCACCGTCCTCCCGAGACGGGACTCAGGTGACGAAACTAGGGTGAAGGAATTAAGAACTTACTCAGCGGGATTTATTCGTGCCTGAGTGAGTCTATAGGCTTCATTTTCGCGGCTTTTCTTGCCGGGTAAACTCCTGAGACAAAGCCTACGAAAACAGCTACAAAGAATCCTGCTGCTATAAGGCTGAAAGGGAATACAACAGGCAGCTTGAGGAGGGTTTCAACACCGTATGCGCCTGCGATTCCTACTGTACTTCCGAGAAGGCCACCGAAAACTCCGAGCAGGATTGACTCGATCATGAAAAGGAAAAGAATGTCAAATCCTGTAAATCCCAGGGATTTGAGCACTCCTATCTCCCTCGTCCTTTCAGTCACGCTTACGAGCATGATATTCATAATCCCTATCGAGCCGACCAGTAGGGAAATCAGCGCAACTGCTGTCAGGAAAGAGCTGAGGGCTGCAGCCATCATATTCATTTGTTTCAGAACTTCAGCCTGATTGATGAGAAAATAGGGGCGTGACTCTTTGTCTGCAAGTTCCCTTTCAGAAATCCCGAAATCACGGGCCAGGCGCTTGTCTACTTCATCCGAGGTCTCCTGAATTATTGCAGGATCCTCAGCCATGGCAAAAACCCCGCCATAGTCTTTTTCGCCAAGAATCTCATTCATGACATCAATAGGGATAAGAATAGCCTCGTTATCGTCGTAAGCCTGGACAACAGTGTTTTCCGGATTTTGAATTATTGCCTTGACTTTAAAGGTCTTTGTAACTTTTTCGTCTTCCCCGACTCTAAAAGTTATATTTATGGAGTTTCGGGCTGAAATATTCCGGTCAAACTTCTCGTCTGCAACCTTGTGCCCTATAACCGCCACGTACCCGTCATTGTCATTGATGAAGTCTCCTTTCTGAAGCTTTGTATTTGCCACTTCATCGTAGGATTTCCCAACGCCGCTAACCATGATATTTTTGGTTTCGGACATGTACGTGACTTCTGCAGTTTGTGACTTCAAAGGCGAAACTCCCGAGATCCCGGGCGTATTTTCAACGATTTTTAACTCATTGTCGTAGAAAAGCTTGGGCTGCATTCCCTGAATATAGATGAAATTTGACCCTAAATTGGTCACTTCATTCGTAAAATGCTGGTTAAAACTTGCCCCAAGGGATACATTTGCTATTACGGCTGCAACTCCTATAACAATTCCAAGTACTGTAAGAGTTGAACGTAGCTTTGCACTTGTAATGCTTCCAAGAGCTATTTTTCCTGCACTGAAAGGAGAGATCATAAATGGAGTTCCTTTTTACAGATTTTTTAGGGAAAGGTGGGGAAGTATAAATCAGAAAGAAAATGAGATTCATTTTCTTTAAACTTTCTTTAAATTAATACATAAACCATATAAATTATGCTAAAAGAGAATTATCTTTCCTTAATTATAACTTTTTTAGGAATTTTTAGAATTTTCTTGAATTAGGGAGAAGATTTCAGACCATAAAACAGAAAAATCCATGATTTTTTAGCTTGATGACAGGAATAAATAAATGATTATTATAGGAAATTGCAAGGAAGAAAGCTTGCTTAAAAATACAGAGGAAGATATAGATGTACCTCACAATCCGCCGAAACTTCCTCTGACTATTCAGTCATAAACGAAGTAAATGACCTTGCCTTCGGGCAACCCAATGAAGGAAAACTCGTTGAGAAACTCAGGAAAAACCCGAAATTTATTCCCGAACTTTCGCTCGTAGCTGAAGTTGACGGCAAAATAGCTGGCCATATTCTATTTTTTCCTGTGGTAATTAAATTAGAGAACGGAAAAGGAAAAGAAACGATCTCACTTGCATCGCTTGCAGTTCTGCCTGAGTTCTAGAGGCAGTGCATAGGAGGGGAACTTATAAGAGAAGGACTCAAAGGTTGCGGCCGGCTGGGATACGATTCCATAATAATCCTGGGACATCCTGAATACTATCCGGAATTTGGGTTTAGGCAGGCAAATATATGGGGAATCACAGATCCTTTTGGCGCACCTGCTGAAGCATTTATGGCGCTGGAATTAAAAAGAGGAGCGCTTAAAGGGTCAAGCGGGATTGTAGAATATTCAGATGAATTCTTTGAAGTTTAAAAGACTGAAAACAGACTTAAAAAAGGAAAAAAATAGCTTTAAAGAGGGAAAAACAGGAAATAGAAGGGAAATGAAGGGGAGAAATCAGAGAGGGGGGGTCAGGCTTGACTCGGCTCTTCTGAACTCAGGACTAGACAGAGGAGAAGTCGAGACTAATTTTCCGAGCTCTCTTGCTCTTTCAAGTAGGCTGGGCCTGAAGGAGACATCAAGTTTGTCCGTCCCAGCCGCAATAAAGGTTTCCAGAACATCAAAGCCGAGATAGTAAAGAAGACCAGCTGTATATTCAAAATATGGTTTGAAGGCGTCTCTGTCTGAGATGCCCTGAGAAAAAACAAGTATCAGTTTTTTATTGTCAAGCCTGCTCGAAAAGTTAGGTTTTAAGAAGGCTGTCAGGCGGTCGATGAAGAGTTTAGTCTGGGCAGTTATCTGCCACATGTAAACAGGAGAGCCAAGTATAACAGCATCAGCAGTCTCGATTTCTCGATAAATTTCCTGCATATCATCATCTATTAGACAACAGCCAGATTCCTGACACCTGCCGCAGGCATCACAACCTTTGATATTTAGAGAAGCTAGATTGCAAATTACTTTTTCTGCACCGCTTTCGGCAGCTCCGTCGAGAATTGCATTTACAAGCTTTGCAGTGTTTCCATTGACATTAGGACTACCCACCAATCCGAGAATTTTAATTTTAAGACCCCCGTTCAAGCGTTTAAAAAGTTAGAATTTGAAACAGAATAACAAAAGTATAAATGATCAAGAAACATAAAAAAGTTTCTCTTATTCAAAAAAACAAATAAGTTCTTGTGAAAGTTCAGTAGAAAAACAAGGAAGGGATAGGGTAAGGAGATAGAAGGAAAAAAGGAAAATGTAAGGGAGAGAAGAGAAAAAAAGAAAAGTTAAGGGAGAAAAAAGATGAAAGAAATTAAAAATAAAGGAAAAGAAAGAATTAGGTAGTGTAACAAAAATTATGTAAATTAGAATTTATGACGCATATTTTTAGCATAAAACATGTGTATTTTTCAGGCTCAGCAAAAATAAGAGGACATTTATTCTATCAATTACTTTCTGAAATTTATGATTTTGTAGAAAATTGTGCGTGCTACCCTTCTGATAGGTACCGTGCTCACACAAGTAGAAATGAAATATACGAACCTATGTTCACCAAATAGAGATGAAATATATGGAATATGGACTGTTGACTTAGAGCCGTAATTACGAGTTATATCTTTCCACGTACAACCTGTTATAACGGCATACAAATTATTTTTGGGATTGACTCCATAATAAATCTCCTTTTTCTATCCTGCTAAATTCCGTATTCAGACTCGTATTTTTATTCCCCAGATAACTGCTCCAATTCCCCCGATAATAAGGAAAAATCCGAATATCCAAGGTAGGATCAGGACTCCTACCAGAGAGTTAGTTAGCAGGAGCAAACCAAGGATTATGGAAAGGGCACCAAGAATTCCCGTACCCCACCCTCCTCCTTTAAACGCTGAAGCAAGTACTACAGCACCGTTGGCGATAGCTAATGCTCCTATGAAGATAACAAGAAACTTAAGAACTATGTAAGGACTGATGATAGGGTACATCAGTATGACAACTCCTGCAATAATACTCAGAATACCTGAAAGCAGCTTCCATTTCCCGTCCTTCGTAAATATCAGCGCTCCTATAACAGCAACAATTCCTTCTGCTAGCCAGAAAATAGCTAAGAGTTGTATTAACAGAATAGTAGTTGCTATAGGCTCGTATAAGAGGAATATACCTATAACAATAGCAATAATCCCTTCAAGAAATACAGACCACCAAGGTGTCTGCGATACTTTTAACTCCGTTTTGGACTCAGTACCAATTGGTTGCTCCATATATTCCATCTCCCTATATCATTTGGACCTTATTAACTACTGCCTGCTACCAGATACAGGTGTAGGCTCAACAAAAGAGACTTATTTATTCTGAACCACAGGACTTCTCTTCCAAGATATTTTGCATATACAAAACAAGCCAGAGCCAAAGAGGAAACCGCCTCCCTCCACAAAGAAGGGGGCTCTCCTCTTTGGAGGATGCACTGACGAAGTTCATTGAATGTATACAAGCTCACCCTCAATTAACCCGTATTTGGAGAAGAAACTTTAATACTGGAACTGACTGGAGTGCATCGTTTCTTCCATTTAAAGCACTGGTTCGGCCCGGCTGCAACAAATATCCATAATCAATGTATCTTTGAGATAGAATTTCTTTTATGATACCAGTTCAACTTTCCGTCTTCGAATTTGACTGACGGCGGAGACTTGTTTTATGTAATTATATAAATTATCAAATATAAAACAACTTATTACTAATTCTCAAAAAAGCTTTTTATTTAGGATAGGACTTACGCGGTTTAACTGAAAAATCAATAGCATTAAACCTCCAATTGTCTAAAACACAAAACAAGTCACAATGCCGAAAGTTCTTGATTTTGTACTTCAAGTGCCTAAGTCCTAAAATTGAAGAATATATGGATAGATATATTTTTAGAATTTAAGTTTTCGATCAAAGGTTTGCAGTAATATGAGCTTCTCCTCCAAACAGCTTTATTCCTTTTTGAGTCAAGAATACTATAATTTCGACTTTCAATTAATATCCGTTTCTTATTTATTTTTCTCTTAGTATTATATTCGTTGAATACTAATATTCGGGTGATACAATTTGAAATCGACACTTTCTATTATTATTTATAGTTTCGATTGATTGTAGCCAATTGCTAGCGGAATCAATGGTAAAGTTTGGCGATTCCAGAAGAGATTAAAGTCTCTAAGAATAATTGTATCACAGACATTATCAAAATTTTGTTTTAAAAATATCATTAAAGGGGGTAGTTAAACATGGACAAAGAACATTCAATGGGAACGCGCTCAATGATGCACGCTGGAGCGATGCCTGCTATTGTGGAACTTATGACTGAAATGTGGGGACTTCTAACTGAAGAACAGAAAAAGAAAGTCATGGTAATGAGAATGGATATACTTACACAATGGATGGAAAACGAAATCATTAATGAGGAAAAGATGACCGAATTAAAGAAAAAAGCTATAGCTGACATTCGAAAGGTACAAGAAATGATGAAATAAAACATAAATCCAACAGAAGAACAATATCGAAATTTGTTGGCATCTATGTTTTTACCTGGATTTCAACATAGTTAGACTGGTCGATTCTGTTCCTTTCTATATCTACTGGAAAATGTAACCCATAACAGAATCTCCAAATGAATATGGATTTTATACAACAAATTAATGTGTAAGTAACATGGTTGCTTCACTAATTTGTTGGGTTATTACCAATAGTTTCCTGCTGGTTAATATTATAAAAGAATGTGATAAGGAGACTTGGCTATATGGCTAATATAAAAGTAAACGTTAGATGGATGGATGGCTATTATGAGTCATTTGATTGCACAGAGGTTAGATTTGGTTTAGATCTTCTATGGATGATGTTGAATGACAATAAAAACCGGCATATCCCACTTCGAAATGTACGTTGGTTTTCAGTTACACCGGCAAGTCGTGAAATAACGTGACTTGAGAGCCATTTGTAACCATGAAAAAATAAATAAAAACATGCCGGTGTTACAATTTGGACTTAGAGCATATCCGAAAAGTGTTGTGACTTACTGTAACTTTGACAATAGTCAACATACACAAACGGGACGGATACTCGAATACTATAAACCTATTGTAACTTTTCAACATGTATTACTGACTTTTCGGATAGGCTTTTAATTTTTCTTAATTTTTAAAAGAGCAAAGGCTCCAAGCGCTGCAAGAAGTACCGGCAAGGCCTTGAATCCGGAAATAGGAAACTCTTTTTTTTCTGGTTCTTTTTGAGGTAATGCTGTATAGGTATCGTAATCAAAAATCGAAACTCCCAGAAAAGCCGAATCGCCTGAATAATAATCTGCGAGGCCGGCAAAAAGTTCCTGTATCGAAAATTTGTTTTTAAAGCCATCTTCTA
>JAMXLQ010000138.1 GCA_024280975.1 Methanosarcina sp. | reverse complement strand
GTTGTAAAGGGTATAAGGTCGATCACGATTACTGATTTTCACTACACTGGCTTCTTGCCGGACAAAGCGTATGATCAGTAAACCAGAAACACCTCTCACATCCCAAACACATGTTTACAGGCTCGCTGTTTATCACATGATTGGCAAACTCGGGATCAGCTAACATGCCCCTGCCAGCAGCAACAAGATCCACGTAATCATTTTCAATTAAAAACCGTACCTGCTCTTCCGTGCGGATTTCATTGACTGCGATAACAGGAATCTTTACTTCTTTTTTAATCTTACAGCCACTATAAGTTATAGGACTGCAAATGAAACCGTCGGGAACCGGATTTGTAGGAGGATGCATGCCAAAAGAAATATGCAACAAATCAATCCCTGCTTTCTCAAAGGCTTTAGCTACCTCAATGCCGTCCTTACTTTCTGGCAGATACTCACCCATGCGTACGCTGACAATAAAATTTTTGCGAGTTTTGTTCCGAATCTCCGGTAGAATTTGTGTTAAAACTCTTGCCCTGTTTAGAGCATCGCCGCCGTACTGGTCGGTTCGTCGATTGTAAGAAGCATCAAGAAACTTGCATAAGGTAAATCCATGGGCAAAATGATATTCAACGCCGTTAAAACCCATTTCACAAGCACGAAGGGCTGCCTGCTTCATATTTTTTTGCATTGAGTGGATTTCTTCGACTGACAACTCATTAATGTCCATATTGCCGCAATGAAGCTGCATCATTACTGTTGCACCAGACTCATGGCAGTTGCTCGCAATTTGCTTTAAGGCTGCAATATTACCTATTGACCACATCCCGGTGGAATCTACAGCCCCAAAAACGCTGGTGGCCTGCACAATAATAAGGCCAGCACCGCCTTTTGCACGCTTCGTATAGTGTTCAATGTACTGCTTGCCATAATAAGATCCATTATCCCCATGAAAGGAAAAAGTAACCATAGGAGGCATTACAATTCGGTTTTTAATATGATTCCCACGGATCACTAATTCATCTGTTATTTTAGTCATTTTATTTCCTCGCTAATTTCTTCTCTACTTTCTTTTCTACTTTCTTTTATATGTATCCTTGTTAACTTCTTTCTTATAGGCTTAGTTCTCGTAGGTTAATGATTTTCTTGAAACTCTTCTATATTGGTTTTTGCCGCAAAAATTCGGATAATGAGAAACTAGATCACAATTTTGCTGATTTCCCGATTTATATATCCATTAATGCGAATGGAGGTAGGTGATACCAGGAGCAAAACATACTGGAGACAAATTCACTAAGAAATCAGGTCTCTTATGGAGAAATAGTAATGTCAGGAACAGAACTTACTGAAAATGAATTGATCGAGGAAAGAATCGACCTATCACGGGCTACATGTCCCAACCGAGAACAGAGGGCAAATGGTATAAATGTCTGGTATGGAAAAGCAAGCGACCTTGCAAAAGAAGCCCGTTCAGGCTGCCTGAGGCAAAGAGAACGGAATTTCCAGCAGTCAAGTGGTTGTGTTCTGAACTTCTATCTTTCAGTAAGGATCGGAACAATCCGTGACGCTGTAGCTATATATCATGCACCTGTTGGCTGCTCGTCTGCAGCACTCGGCTACCGTGAACTTTACAGACACGTACCTGTCGAACTTGGCCGCCCTGCAAATTACGACCTCCATTGGATAACAACAAATCTTGGGGAAAGAGATGTGGTCTACGGGGCCGGTGAAAAGCTCAGGGAGGCAATAAAGGAAGCCGAGAGACGGTACAATCCTAAAGCAATCTTTGTACTTACATCCTGTACTTCAGGAATAATCGGAGAGGACATAGAAGGGGTTGTCTCGCAGGTCCAGCCCGAAATAAAAGCAACAATAGTCCCAATTCACTGTGAGGGCTCACGCTCAAAGCTTGTTCAGACAGGTTATGATGCCTTCTGGCACGCAGTCCTAAAGTACCTTGTCAAAAAGCCAGAAAAGAAGCAGAAAGATCTGGTGAATGTAGCAAGCATGCTCTCTTACACGTGGCAGGACAGGCTGGAAATAAAGCGCTTGCTGGGAAAAGTCGGTCTTAGAGTTAACTTCGTCCCTGAATTTGCATCTGTGGAGCAGTTTGAACAGCTTTCCGAAGCTGCAGTTACTGCACCCCTGTGCCCGACTTATACTGACTATCTAGCCCGCGGGCTTAAGCAGGAATATGGAGTTCCTTATTTCCTCTATCCCTCACCAATGGGAGTTGCACACACCGATGAGTGGCTGAGGGAAATCGGCAGGCATACTGGAAAAGAAAGGGAAATAGAAGCTCTGATCAAAGAAGAACATGAAAAATGGCTTCCGAAACTGAAGGCAATCAGACAGGAATTTGAAAATTTCAAAGGCAATGGAGAGAAAGTAGAAGTGCTGGGTGCACTTGGACAGGGAAGGCTTCTGGCGCAGGTCCCGTACTTTGACGAACTCGGACTTAAATCATCAGCTGCAATGTGCCAGGACTTTGACAACCTCATCCTCAAGGATCTTGAAAAATTGATTGCACAGATGGGAGACTTTGACATTCTGGTAAATACCTTCCAGGCCGCAGAACAGACGCATATCACAAACCAGAGAAATCCCGATATTGCAATGACCTGCCCGTTCCAGGGAGGGGCATTCAAGCGTGACAAGGGTGTAACAAGGGTGCATGCCTTGAGGTCCGACGCACACCCCTGGAGTGCCCAAAGTGGTTATACGGGAGCGATTGCATTTGGAAACTTCCTTTTGCAGTCATTGAAAAGCCACTCATACCAGAGAACGATGCTCGAGAAGACAAAGAGCACATACAGGGACTGGTGGTACAAACAGCCTAATTCACTTTATTATCTTGAAGCAGAGGACTGAGTCAGGTGTAATCATGGTAATTAATGAATCTTTACAGACAACTAATCTTATTTCAGGTGCTATTGAAGCACCACGTTACTCCTGCGCACTCGCAGGGGCATATTCAACTGCTGTTGGTATATTTGGAGTTGTTCCCATACTTCATTCCGGAGCAGGATGTGGAATCGGGCAGCTTTTTGGCCAATTTTACGGCGGAGGCCAGAATGCAGGCGGCCCTTATGGAGGAACAAGCACTCCCTGTTCCTCTTTAGTTGAAGAGCATGTAATTTTCGGCGGCGAAAAAAAACTTGAAAGTCTCATTGAGTCAACGGTAGAACTTGTAAACGGAGAGTTATTTGCAGTCATCTCTGGCTGTGTCCCCTCACTTATAGGAGATGATGTGGGGTCGGTTATCAGACGGTTTAAAGAAAAGAAACCTGAAGTCCCGATCATACATGTAAACACCTCAGGGTTTGCAGGAACCTCCTACGAAGGCTACGAGTACTTTTTCGACGCTATAATCGACCAGCTCCTTGAAGAAACTCCAAAAGAAAAAGGACTGGTAAATGTATTTGGGATAGTTCCTTTCCAGCACATATTCTGGAAGGGAGAAGCAAGGGAGATAAAAACCCTGCTTGAAAAAATAGGCTTGAAAGCAAATCTGATTGTAGGAGAATTTGACGCGCTTGAGAACCTGAAAAAAATTCCGGCTGCTGAATATAATATTGTCCTCTCAAGCTGGATCGGGCATAAAACGGCAAAGAAACTCGAAGAAAAGTTCGATACTCCTTACATCTCCTTCCCAGGGATACCGATAGGACCAAAGCAAACCTCAGAATTCCTGAGGGTTATAGGAGAAAGGTTAGATGTTTCAGCCGATGTCATTGAAGATCTGATTGCCAGCGAGGAGAAAAGAGCTTACAGGCTTGCAGAGTATGTTGGGGATGTGCTTTTGATCGCCAGACCGCATCCTTACTTTGCAGTGGTTTCAGACAGCGACTCGGCTGTAAGCATTACAAAATACCTTGCAAATGAAATGGGTTATCTGCCTGACCTTGTTCAGATAGCGGATAATCCACCTGAAGAAGCCCGTGAATTAATAAATGAGGAACTGACAAACGGTCTTGAAACTCCTGCCTGGCCTGAAATAATATATGAAGTAGATGCATACAGGATTCGGGAAAATTTAAAAGACAGGAGTTTCATGTTCCTGCTTGCAAGTTCCCTTGAAACTTTCATCTCAGGCCCGGAATTTAATGCTATACATTTGACGGTTTCATTCCCGTCATACGACCGCATAATACTTGAGCGAAGTTACGCAGGGTTCAGCGGAGGGCTTACTCTAATGGAAGACGTCATGAGTAAATATGCAGGTCCCCTTTGAGTGGATTTACCCTTCATTTCCACTCACTTCTATTTTAGAAATTTTGATCTCCGTCTACTTCATTTAAGGTTGGAATTTTTTTAAAGTCTGGAATCAGCTTAGCCTCAGGTTTTACAATTGATGTATATTTTGTAAATGGGATATAAATGTACAATTACTCAAAACACATGGAGCGTTGAATATGAAAATTAGAGAGAGCAGCATGCCGGATGACACCATTTGGATATTTACTTGAATTTAAAATCCATGTAAAAGGGGAATCACTGGCAAAAGTCTGGAAATCAATATAATTTTCATTTTCTTTCATCTACCCGGCAATTCCGTTGTTTCTCGTTGATTCAAAAAGTTAGTTTGGCTCGGCAATTTTTTTAAGTAGGTCCAGTATTCCTTCAGGTTCAAATGGTTTTACTATAAAACCCATAGCGCCTATTTTCGTGGATTCTGTTATCAGGATCTGCTGCCCAAGGGAAGAAAACATTGCCATTTTTGCTTCGTGGTCTATAACAAGAAATTTATTCAGTATTTTTTTCAAATTCATATCACCTGGCACACTATCTGGCGTCATTATATCCATTAAGACAAGGTCTGGCTTCACCTCCAAATATTTTTGAAAGGCTTCTTCCTCATCTGCCACTTCGGCAACCACTTCATGCCCGTGCCTAAAAAGAGTGTCCCTGATTGCCATTCGCATAAATTCGGCATCTTCTACAATCATAACTCGTGTCACTTATTTATTCCTTCTTTTTATTTTTACTAAGAAAACTATATTATTTCACGATTTTCAGATATACTTTTTAGTTGGGTACTCCCATACTTATCGGTATATGAAAATTACTTCATAAACTTATTAACTTAAACTGTATTAACTTTTTTGGTTAATGTCAAGAAAGAGCGTGTTCAATCTTCCAACTTATTATACCAGCCCATCGAGAATTCAATAAAAAACTAAAATATTTAGCTTTCTAAACAAGGGAGCAGAATGTTGTTTTTCCATGGATTTGCCTTCTTCGCGAACTCAAAAAGCTATTCACAGACTTGTCATTAAAAAAACGATTATTCCTGTTTAGAAGCCTGCACTCTTGATACAGTTCAGCATCTTAATCATGAATCAACCCACTGAAATTACTTTTTGATTAGTCGCCCTCTGTGAGTGACAAACTCCTTTCAATCTAAAAATTTATATACCCAAATACTGTATTAGATTATACAAAATGCCAAGGTGGCGGAGCGGTCACGCAATCGCCAGCAGAGCGATTCAGTCCTGGTTCAAATCCGGACCTTGGCTTTTTTATTCTTAAATATTCTCTCTTCTTTTGAATCAGTTTTTAATTAGTTTTTAATTCTGGGTCTTTTTGATATCTTTTAACTTTCTATTGTTTTAGTCTGGCTGGACAAACGAAGCGGGCGAAACAGATAGTATGCTGTGGCCGCAATTCTTACGAAACGGACGCCGTGATCACAAAATGGAATTCTAGTAAATCAGGCCCTTCCTCAGCAAATTGAAAAACGACTCCTTTTGCCCATAATTCAGTCCTCTTGAGCACAAGCGTTGCGCCGGTTTATCACGCCGTTTTTTGAAAAAGGCTTGCGGGACTCAGGCGAGAAGAAATTCGGACAAGATTCCGCTGGAAAAATATTTATTATGCTTTGTGATATATAAAAATAGTCACTAATAACAGCTAATCTAATCAGAAATTGGCCGCTGATCTATTGTCAAAAGACAGACGCATAAGGTTTCCATCAGGTTCATATCAGGCTTTTTATAAAGGCATCAACTACAAAATAGATCCTGAAAATGACATAGTGGAAATGACCCAGAAGTTAAACATCAGGTATAGCCCTGAGAGCAGGGAAGAAGCTGTTAATCTGGCAAATAAACTTGGAATAGAAAAAATTCAAAAAAGAGCCAGTTTATTCTCAAAACTCCTTCTTCTTTCAATACTGTTATTTCTATTTTTGATGTTTTTCCCTTCTTATATCTCTGCAAAATCCGAAAGCTTCTTTCTATCGGCCGGAAAATTTCTAGCAATTGTATCAGAAATTGTTTTCCTTTATATGTTTGGTTATTACAAGGCCGCAGTGAATTATTGTACGGATTCGTACTGCGAAAAATGCGGGAAGCATTTTGTTTTTGAGGAATTTCAGGCTCCCCTCGTAAAAGAAGAGAGCAAAATCGACACCTATACAAAAACCTTAACACAATACTGGCATTGCAGAAACTGTGGACATGAAGATATAAAAATTGAACCTCAACCCTTAGATCATCATCATGAGAAAAAGCAGGGTAACCTAATAGAAGATACCTGCGAAGAATGTGGGAAAGAACATGCGATAGAAGAATACAGGAATATTGACGTATTAAATTACGTTCTCAGAAAGAAAATCAGATATTTTAAATGTAGAAACTGCGGCTACCATGAAATTAGACTACATAAAAGATTTTAACTTTTTTGACAATTTCAAGCTCTCTTTGCAATCTAATACAGTAAGTACTTCAGACCGGCTACATGATACAATAAATATGTTACTCTAAATAATTTTGTTAGAAAGGGCTGCCGCCTGGAACAGCCCCTGAAAAAACTCATTATTTTTATAACTCAGTTTATAATCATCTTCTTGAATATAAGCATTTAGCCGCGATCGTTGTGCCGCAACCGTTGCGCCGCTTGATCAAAACCGTTGCGCCGGTTTATCACGCCGTTTACCGGTTTTGATCAAACTTTTTTTAAAAGGTTTGCATTGCGCCCCGCTTAGACCTTTGGTCAAGCTTTCCGCCGGAAAGGTTTGCGGGCAAGCCTTTTTTAAAAAAAAGTTGCGAGATTCGGGCGGCCCTGGCCTTAGGCTTATTTCAGAAGCACTTTCATATCCTCTTCAACGGTTGTACTGGGTCTGAGATTGAAGTTTTCAACCAGCACTTTAATAACGTTAGGTGAGAGGAAAGCCGGTAGTGTTGGGCCAAGAGTGATATTCTTTACCCCGAGACTCAGGAGAGCGAGCAGTACAAGTACGGCTTTTTGCTCGTACCAGGCTATATTGTAGGAGACAGGCAGGTCATTTATATCCTCAAGCCCGAAAGCTTCTGCAAGTTTCTGGGCTATTACCACAAGCGAATAAGAATCGTTGCACTGTCCGGCATCGATTACTCTCGGGATTCCTTCGATATCGCCAAGATCAAGTTTGTTATATCTGTATTTTGCACAGCCTGCGGTCAGGATCACAGTATCTTTTGGAAGAGCTTTTGCAAAATCGGTATAGTAAGCCCTTTCCTTGTGCCTGCCGTCGCAGCCCGCCATAACCATAAACCTGCTGATCTTTCCGGTTTTTACGGCGGCTATTATTTTATCCGCAACCGAGAGAGCTGCCTCGTGTGCAAAGCCTGCAGTTACAGTTCCGCTTTCGATCTGCTCGGGAGGCTTGCTCGTTTTTGCCTGCTCAATAAGAGAAGTGAAATCTTTTGTGCCGTCTTCTCTTTCGTATATATGGGTAAGACCTTCAAATCCAACGACTCCGGTAGTATAAATTCGATTTTTGTACGATTCTCTTGGTGGGATTATGCAATTTGTGGTCAAAAGAATCGGTCCATTGAACTTCTCGAATTCCTCATTCTGTTTCCACCACGCATTCCCATAATTACCTGCGAAGTTATTGTATTTCTTGAAGGCAGGGTAGGCGTTTGCAGGTAGCATCTCCCCATGCGTATAAACATCAATTCCTGTGCCCTTTGTCTGCTCAAGGAGCTGTTCCAGATCCAGCAGGTCATGCCCACTGATAAGGATTCCAGGCTTGTCCCTCACACCAATATTTACGACTGTAGGCTCAGGATTTCCATAGGTTTCGGTGTTTGCTTTATCGAGCAAGGCAAGCACGGATACGCCTTTTTGTCCGCACTCCATAACTAGGCCAAGCAAAGCTTCCACTCCGAGGCTGTCGTCCGTAGTCGAAACCAGCCCTGTTTCTATGAATTCATAGATTCCTTCATCCTTGTATCCCAGGAGATAAGCATGGTGAGCATAAGCAGCCAGTCCTTTTAAGCCATAGGTCAGAAGTTCCCTGAGAGACCTGATATCCTCGTCCTGCATAGAGTGAACCGCAACTTCAAGGCTTTCTATATTCTCAGGAGTAACCGTAGCCACAGCAGGCAGGTTTTTTTCAGTATCTAAATCTTCGGCTGGCAGTTTTTCCTTGATTTCGTCTCTGAGCTTAAACCCTTTGTTTATAAGAGACTCAATTTCTTGCCTGTCAAAATTGGTGTTCGTAAGGGTAGCAAAGAAGCTGTCAAGCACAAACCTGTCGGTTGCTTCTTCGTTAAGGCCTGCAGCCCTTGCTTTTATGTTATAGAACGAGACACTTTTGAGTACATAGATCAGTCTGTCCTGAAGGTCTGCAACTTCCCCTTTTTTGCCACATACTCCGTTTTTAGTACAACCTTTTACGTTAAGCGCTTCTTGGCATTGATTACAGAACATTTTATTCACCTCAAACTTATCTATCGCGAGATTTCCTATTTACTTCAATTCTAAAATTTTCAGCTGGTTCTAAACTCTTTAAATATTTAACACGTGGTATTATTTTGATACCAGTATATTTTGTATTATCATTTTAATAAACGGTGCTAGCTAATATATAGGAGACAGTTTCGAAGTGGGTACTGAAAAAAATTGTTATTAATTGGATATTGACCTACCCTGCTTCAATAAAATTTTAGTTTTCCCTGAGAAAGCCTGGCATGCTCTTCAAGCAAACCAAAAAAACTCAATCAAACTCTTTTTTCCGACTCTCTTATTTTTCAACTTCATTTTTGTGCGGTCTGTTTACAGAATAATCTTGTCTACTTGAGCCTTCAGGGTATGAATCTCAGTAGTTTTGTATAGTCGCAGAGTTTTGCTATCTCAGTCTCTACATATCAACATATTGTAAACGGAAACATTTATCATAAAGTAAACAATATGTTTCGATGCCGATTTACACTAAACTAGTGGTTAACAATAACGTAATTTACTTGCTATTCATTAAAAGAATTACAAGTTTAATAATAAATCCAACAGCGAGTTCAGTAATAAATCCAGTAAGAAGTTCAGTAGCGAACCCCATAATGAATTCAACAATAAGTTCAGTGGCAAATTAAGGCTAAGCTTATACGCAGTGAGGATTAAGTTTCATGAGCAGAAAAACCGTTTTTCCAAAGGTAATGTGTACCCAGCATCCGGATTCGGCATCAAAATATATCGCAACACAGGAAGAGCCGGGAGAAGCTATAGAAGCTGCAACGGTATTCGGTTGTGACGAGTACATGCCGGATTACGAAGGGAAGGCCACACCTTACCATCAGAATGTCCAGATCGTATCAAAACTTGTAGAAGAGACGGACCTTGTACCCGGAAAGGATATTTTCATTACTCCCAGGGCTCCGAGCGCAGTTCAGGAAAATCGATTCAGGCAGCTCATGGTTATGATGTCAATTGCTGAGGCTAACTATAATGCCCTCAAATACTCAGATATCCAGGCAATCAATGAGTTCGTACATCCCATGACAGGCAGCGTCAAGGAAATTATTGAAGCTCAACAGCATATGGTAGATATAAGCGAGCTTGCAAAAAAGGAGTTCAGGTTCTCAATGGAAGTCCCCCGCATAATTCCTCTTATAGAGGATGCTCCTGCGCTGCTGCACGCAAGAGAACTTGCAAAAAATACGATTCTTGCCTGGGAAGAACACTTCGGAATAGCTCCTGACAAATTCAGGGTATTTTTGGGAAAATCTGACTCTGCTCTTTCCTTTGGGCACGTTGCGAGCACTCTCTCGTGCAAATACGCAATAAACGGACTTTCAGAACTAAATTCTGAACTTGACGCTCAAACTGGCATAATATTCGGAGCAGGAACACTACCTTTCAGAGGGCACTTGGATCTAAAGAATGCGGAAAACTTTTTCAGGGAATACCGGGGAGTCGGGACCATCACTCTCCAATCGGCGCTCAGGTACAGCCACAAAAAAGGAGATGCTGAAGCCCTGGTAAACCTTGCAAAAGCGAGGCTGCCTGAAACTCCAAAAATTTTTTCCGCCGAGGAAAAAGAAGAAATAGTTAACCTCATTGGGATTTTTGGGGCAAGTTACGGCTGGACTCTTGGGCAATTGGCTCCTATAATAAACCGGATAGCTGACCTCCTCCCCCAGCAGCGGGATCGTCTTATGCACAAAGGGACAGGCGGATATTCAAGAAGCGCTCCTGACAATTCAGGTCTTATCAATCTTTGCCGTGCAGATATTGGAAAAGAGCTCGAGGTCAGCATGCCTGCTGAAAACCTGCACCTTCCACGGGCAATCAAGTTTACAGGCGCTCTCTATTCCATAGGCCTGCCTCCGGAATTTATAGGTACAGGTCGTGCCCTTGAAGCAGCACGAGAAAAACTTGGAGAAGCTGCCTGTGAAAACTTGCTTACAAAATACTTCCCCTCCCTTGCAGGTGACCTAAATTTTGCATCCGGATATCTGGATCTCAATGTAGCTTCCCGTTTCCTACCTGCTGAATGTTTGAAGGAAGTCCGCAAAGACCTCGAAATTCTATGTGATGCCTTTGACATTAAAACCAATCCCGAACCTTCGTACCGCATCCTGGTGGAAATGATGCAGCCTGACCTCCTGCAGGCAGGAAGTACAGGGAACTGCATGGATGAGGAAGTTTCCCAGCTTGTATGCTCGACCCTCACCAAAATGGGAAAAATAAGAAAAGCTCTTGGTTAAGTTATTCCATTTCCAATTGATCACTCACTCTTTCTTTTTATTTTCTTTCAGTGCCATCGCATTTGGTCTCAATTTTACGACGTTTCTCACTTTCCATCGGCCTCTTCTATGGCATTGTTTGAGCTGTTTTTTCAGGCACAGGCGTTTAAGTCACTTTTGAGACCGTAGTGTCAGTAAGATCGTTTCTGGAGTTTGTAAGATTAGTACTGGAGTCTGTAAGAACAGTACTGGGTTTTTTAAGCTCGGTACTAAGATTTACAACTGGAGGAGTCTGCTGCGAATTAAAAACAGGCACAAGAGGCAGAGAATCAGTAAAGTTGGTTTCATTATACTTTATATCTGCAATGCCGTCTTTATCTTTATCCGGTGCAGTTTGAGAGAAACCTGTCCCTTCCGGGTTTGCCCAGAAGTTGCCTCCAATATAGGGCCCCCCGACGATGTTAATGCCTGCTTTCTTTACTGCATTCCAGGTATTTCTCCTGTTGCCTATATCTGCATTAAAGGTATTATTGAAATAGTTATTAAGTACAGTATTGTTATCGCAGGCTGGACACATTGAAAGGCCTGCGATACGATTGAAAGCAAGGATATTTCCGGAAAGTGTACAGTTATCCGAAGAGTTCATATGAATACCCCAGTTGCTTTCACTAATTATATTCTCGGAGAATATACCGTAATTTGAATATGATATCCACATTCCGTACCGGATATTTCCCGAAATATTATTCCCTGAAATTATGCTCAGGTTTGAGTTTGTCAGGTAAATTCCCATATCGTTCTTGCTTATCGTATTATTATTGAGGTTGTTACTGCTTGAGTTTATTAGGTAAAAACCGTAACCTGCATTCGAGCCTACCATGTTCCCGGTCAGATTGTTGTCGCTGCAATTATTTTCCAGAATGACTCCATGATGATTTGAATCTGCACTATTGTTTGAGAGTATATTTTCTTCCGAGTGCATGAGTTGGATTCCATATTTTTCGTTAAAGTTCATTTTATTGTC
>JAMXLQ010000137.1 GCA_024280975.1 Methanosarcina sp. | reverse complement strand
GGGTGCGAGCTGAAGAGCTTTTCTTACAAGATATTCAGGGATCTTTACAACGTTGGTCTTTTCATCAACTTCACAGCCATTTTCCTTGAAGATCTGTCTTGCCTCGGGGTCAGACACCTGAATACCCGGGTTCATCAGAACATCCATTGTGGCATAGTGAATCGCTTTGAGTTCATCAGTGGTAAAAAGATTTAATTCTACGCCATTCAGTGCGTTAAATCCAGCAACTGCATTATTTTTTGCCATTTTTATAACCTCCGAATAAGAATGATTTAAGCTAGCAACTCTTTTGCCTTTGCAACAGCCTCGCTTGCGTTTTCAGCATAGCAGTCTGCACCAATCTTGTCAGCCCAGGCCTGGGTTGCGGGTGCACCGCCTACCATGACCTTTATTTTGTCCCTGAGCCCTTCTTCCTTGAGGAGCTCAATTACGTCCTTCTGCCCCTGAAGAGTCGTGGTCATGAGGGCGGAAATTCCAATCATATTAGCATTGACTTCCTTTGCTTTCTCGATAAAATTCCTGATCGGAACATCACGACCGATGTCGTACACTTCAAAACCAGCAGATTGGAGCATTGTAGACACGATTGCTTTTCCGATATCATGGACGTCACCTTCTACGGTACCGTTCACAATAACACCGAGCTTTGAGCCGGAAGCCCCTTCAGGCATAAGGTCCTTAAGAGCTGCAACCCCTGCACCCATTGCATCGGCAGCCATCATTACGTGTGGTAGGAACAGCTTCCCTCTCTCAAAGAGGGCACCAACTTCGTTCATACCGACTGCAAGTCCTTTTTCAATTATTTCGGAAGGCTCCAGTTCTCCTTTAGCTTTTTCAACTGCAGCAAGTACTACATCTTTTTTGCAGGAGACTATAGCACCTGAAAGTTCCTGAAGCAATTCTTCTTTACTAATTGTTGCATCCTCCGTTTTAATTTTTGAACTGTAGAGACGTCTCTTCCTGATAATCACGATTATTCGTGATAATTCAGGCTGCAAGCTCATGCCTCTGGGAAAGTCATGAGATGCATAGAAGAAACTCACAATCATCATGGGTGGGAAACCACGATTACCACAAGCGAGACAATGAAACCATAGGGTATTCATGATGACGCTGATAGGGGTTCATGAGTATTTTAGCAGAGGGAGTGATTTTGTGCCATTTTAATCCCTTCTGATAAATCGTCTTTCAGATGTCTCCAATATATAGGTTGACTTTTCTTGTATATATATTTTTTCAAAAATTGTGTAACGAATTTAGGGGTTGAATATATAGTTTTCGGTATATCCCGTTTTATATGTATTTTGAGGAAGAAAATAAAATAGAATTATCAAAAAATATAAATATTAAATATTCAAAATGGATTTTTCTGAAGTTCTTTTGGGTTCAGGCCACCAAGCAGCATTCTTGTAGAGTCTGCTTTCGGGTTGCATCCCAAAAGCAAGATTTTGTTGCCCATAGTTGCAAGGGCTGCAGTCAGATTTTGAGGGGTAGCGGATTTTTCAATACCACATTTTCCATAGATTGCCCTTTATCTCTTCTTTTTACCTTGCTTCTTATTTGCTTTCTGCTAATTTTAAGAAGACGGCAATCGTTGTACTATATAATGTTATTTATAGTTTTCTAATAATTGAAAAAAATCTGCTACTATTAATTGCCTTTTATTCTGCGGGCTTTGGGAAAGGATCAATAAACAATTTCATGTAAATGCAGAGATAAAGTGAACAACAGAGAGATCCTTTCGTGCTCCCTGAAGCCTCTTAATGTAGTCATTGTAAGCGGGGTTCTACGAGTTATACAGTCACCCTGTGCCGCAGAAAACGGAGCCTTGGGACTTCTTCTTAATAAAAGAGAGAAAGGGAATCTTATTTGTGTCCTGGCTGTATTCCCGATATTTCCCGATTAAAGAATTCCTAAAAAGGAAAAAATATATGTTATCGTTCTTCTCCCGGTTCAGGAATTTTTCTGAATCTCAAAATATATGGATTACGAGGTAGGATCACAAGCCTTTAGATTTCCCATAGCCCGAAATACAAAGCCTGTAAGCTCTATTAACGAGTTCCAGCATTCTGGAATCTTCCCTCACGATTTTTATTCCGCAGGCAAGGGAAAGGTATTCGGCAAGATCAAAAACTTTTATTTTCTCTTTTTTTCCAGCTTCAATAAGATTCTGCATGCAGCCCCCGCAGTTTGTGATAATTATATCACAGCCCAGCTTTTCGGCAGCTCTGTAGCGATCCGAAGCCACATCAAGGGACTCGGACGGGTAATTGACTCTTACGCCGCCTCCAAAACCACAGCATGCCGAATTTTCCGGGGATTTATTGGCAAGTTCGGTACCCTGGATGTGTTCCAGCACATCTCTTGCTTCTCGATATACCCCCATTGCTCTTGTCAGATGACAAGGATCATGATAAAAGACCTTATGCTTAAGAACAGATTCGGGAGCAAGTTTGCCTTCCCTTATAAGAAGCTCAAGGTACTGGGAAACGTGAAGCACCTGAAAATCAAGTTTTCCAAACATTTTAGGATAGATATCTTTAAATGCCTTAAAGCATCCCGGGCAGGCCGTGATAAGGATTTTCGCCCCTCTTTTCCTTATTTCATCGATATTTAGCTGTCCGTTCCTGCGAATAGGTTCAGGATCTCCAGAACCAGCAGAAACAGCTCCACAGCAATATTCAACCCCGCTCAGGACAGTATAATCAACTGCGGCTTTATCCAGTAGTGCAACTGTAGCCTGTGCCATAACTTTGTTGATATATGTGCCTGCACAGCCAGGAAAATACACTACCGAGCCTGAACTGTTTTCATACACAGGAGTTTCATCCAGCTCAGCAATCTTCTTGAAAAGGTTGTTTTCAGCTTCAGGATCTACCATCGTCTGCCTGTCGGTAAGTCCGTGTTCACTGACCCATTTCTGTCTGGCAGGAGAAATAAGCATTTTAATTCCCAGCTCCTCGGGACAGGCCTCCTTACAGAGCCCACAGGTTAGACAGCGCAGCAAAGAGTCGGCATCAATATCCGAGTGCTCTTCCAGATATCCATACAGTTTGTCAAGCAAACCGAGATCATTGTAGCGAGGACAGACCTCAAGGCATTGTCCGCATTCTGTACAATTTGACCTGTGCTTTTCTACTAGTTCCATTTTTTAACTCCATATCATTTTAAACTCGTGAGGTATTCTATGTTTAATAAGTGTTTTTAATAGGGGCCATTAAAACTTTCTTTTTGACAGGGCATCCTTAAAAATTCCTTTTAGACAAGAAGCTACTAAGGAATCACTGAAAAATGAATAAAACGATAAAAATCTATAGATAATTATAAAATTTTTCAAAATCAACAAAAAATCATTGGAATATTCTTCTTGACAGGAAATTCTTTTATTGACTTTGCCTACATTTACATCCGGATAACTGTCCTTAGAACTACAGAGAAGCCTTGAACACGAAATTAAAAGGGTGTACAAGTTTTTTTCCAAAAAAGATAAGCTAATATTAAACCATAATGTCATACTATATAAGTGGTAATAAGTAGCCAGTAAAAGGAAGGGATTAAAATCTTCAACGAACTCAAAAACAGTGCAAGAAAGCTGATAATTCCTATTGCCCGCCTGATTCCCTTATCTCCGAATACTCTTACCTTACTGGGGTTTGTCGTAAGTGCGGCTGCAGGGGCGGCTTTTGCGCTGGGCAAACCTTTTGCGGGCGGACTTCTGATCCTTTTCAGTGGGGTCTTTGACATTCTTGACGGAGGAGTCGCAAGGGCAAAAGGCCGGATCACGCCCTTTGGAGGCGTGCTTGATTCGGTTTGCGACCGTTACTCCGATGGCTTGATGTTCCTTGGTATAATAACAGGTGCGGTTAATGGCAGGCTCGTCCTCTCCCCGATTCTGCAAGTTGAAGGCTGGCTCTGGGCAGGCTATGCCCTAATAGGCTCTTTTCTGGTAAGCTATACCCGCGCCCGAGCAGAATCCGCAGGCTGCCAAAAACTGTCAGTTGGAGTTGCCGAACGCACGGAAAGAATGATTATCCTGGCTCTGGGCGGACTTTTAGGTTTCCTTGGATGGTCTCTCGCACTTATAGCTGTTCTTTCCCATATCACAGTTATCCAGCGAATTCTTCGGGCAAAAAGTATACTGAATAAGCCCCCTGAAGCTGATTTTCAAAAACCGTGACTGGTAAACCCCTGCTAAAAAGCCAGACAACAATTACAAGGATGGCATCTCTAAATTCAGGATGACAGTCAAAAATTATACATAACGGATATCCAGACTTTATTTTACCGATACTCATTTATACTACATATTTGATTACAATAGTTGGAGATGGCAAACAAAGAAAGAGATTTGTCATTGAAAAAGTATAATCTACTCTGCGGGGCCGTAGGGTAGCCTGGTCCATCCTGCAAGACTGGGGGTCTTGCGACCTGAGTCCAAATCTCAGCGGCCCCACCAAAATTTTATTTAGATACTAGTTTTGACATGTTTTTACACATTCTTTTCGATTTTATCGGCTTTTTAGTTCTTGGTCAAATTTTCAGATCCACATATCTTTATAATCTCTTTCTAAAACCTATCCAGATATTAGATAGATTTTGATCCCGTAATATAATATCCAGCTGTGATAAATAATCAAAAAAGATACGTGGATTATAAAAACAGACGTCTTTTTTAAGAAAGACCGTAAGATCTAAAAAATCACCCAAATTTACTAAGATTATTCAGAAATAGAAAAGTATTTGCGTTATTCGAAGAACAACATACTGATTAATAGTAAGGAGATCTTAACATATTAGACCCCTTCAATTTATTATCGTTTTTTCGGTTGGTTCAGCACTCCAATTTGTATTTTTTGCAGTCTTCGTAATACTTCCTTTGATCTTCTTCCGATTTTTACCAAAGATTTTAATTAAAAATACTCCATCGAGGCTTCTAGATAGAAATATTTCATTCTCTAATTTATTCAGTTGTACTCTTTTAGTTATTATTTTGCCTGCAGGCTCGATTTATTGTTTACGTCGATTTGAGTTACTAGCTTTTCTTCCAATTGATCCAGTTATTCAGTTTTTATTATTCACTGTTTTCACAGTGTTTTTTCATAATCGTATTTCTCGATTTCTGGAAACAGTCCAAGATGAGAATGTTTCGACGTTTTATTTTTTATCCATTTTCTTTTATCTGTAATTATTTATGAGATGTCAAGTTATTGTTTATGGCGTCTAATGTCGCCAACTTATTCAATTAGTTTTGAAAATTTATCTGATAGTTCAACTCTAACTTGTATGATTGTGGCACTTTTATCTACAGCGTATAATTATTGGTTCGTAAAAGAGGAAGCAAAAGAGAAATAGCTATGCAGATAATTATCTATGTGGCTCTTTTGGCATATTATATACTTATGACAAAATCCCTTTTTCTAACTTTATTATTTTTCTTCAGATTCAAGGCAGGCCATTTGTCAAAATACTTAATGGAACAGTACTTATATATATAAAATATTATTAGTTTTATTTATTTCCATTCACTTCACTCACTTTTGCTAACTTTCATTCTCTCTTTCATGTTTATACTTCTCTCGAATTTTCTCGATCATTTCCTCATTAGCTTCAATTACGAAAGCTCCTACATACCCACACTCTTTACAATGGTAAACCGCTCCTGCATACCCGCCAACTTCATAATATAAATCTGCGTTTCCGCAGACGGGGCAAACTTCAATGAGTTTTTCTCGATCCATAGCAGTTCCTCTTTCAAGATGGCTTACAATATCGAATTGTTAAATATATATAAGAAGGATGATTTTAATAAAGATATGTATCTACTAACCAGTATCTAAAGATATCAGCTAGTACTCAAAAATCCCAATAAACACACTAGCGAGTACTAACGATATTAACTAGTATTTAGGGACCTCCAATAAAGATCAGCAGTTATTTAAGGAACCTAAGAAATCCAAAAATCAGAATACCAAATAAATTCTCAATTTTACACATAACGATTCAAGGCCTACAGTGAGTAAAAAATGACTGAAATGATGACCCCTGCAATGCGCCAGTACTACGAAGCCAAGCAGGCATATCCTGACACCCTGATCTTTTTCCGGATGGGAGACTTCTATGAATCTTTCGGAGAAGACGCAAAAACCATTGCAAAAGAACTCGAGATCACGCTTACAGCCCGAGGCAAGGACAAATCAGGAGAAAGGATGCCGCTTGCAGGAATACCCTACCATGCAATTGACACCTATCTGCCGAGGTTAATAAATAAAGGGTATAAAGTGGCAATTTGCGAACAGCTTGAGGATCCGAAAAAGGCAAAGGGAGTTGTAAAGCGAGGGGTTGTCAGAGTAGTCACGCCTGGTACGGCAATTGATTCTTCCATGTTTTCGGATGCCTCAAACAATTACCTCATGGCAGTTGCAGGACGAGAAATCGGAAAATCAGGAAAGAATACGGAAAAAGAAATAGAAATCGGGGTATCTTTTCTCGATATTTCCACAGGGGAATTCCTTACAACACAGTTTAGGGACTCAGAAAGTTTTGAAAAGCTTCTAAGCGAACTTGCCCGCATGCGACCTTCCGAATGCATCCTTCCTTCATCCCTGTATGGAAATTCTGATCTTGTAGATCGGTTGAAAGCCCAGACTATTGTGCAGGAGTTTGCACCCGATATTTCAGGAGCAAAGGAAGCTGGAGAAAAATTAAAAACCCATTTTAAGGTTGCAACTCTTGAAGGCATGGGCTGTGAGAACCTAGATTTTGCAGTATATTCAGCCTGGGCTGCCCTGGAATATGCACAAACTACGCAGATGCGGGAGCTTACCCATATCAATACCCTGAGAACCTACTCAAATTCCGAATTTATGATCCTTGATTCCGTAACCTTGCGAAATCTCGAAATTGTAAAAAATGTGCGGGATGAAGGAGATGGAAATTCCCTTTACCGGACTCTTAATTGCACGAAAACGCCAATGGGGAGCCGTACCCTCAAAAAATGGCTTTTGAAACCTCTACTCTCCGTAGAAAAAATCAACCTTCGGCTCGATGCGGTTGAAGAACTGGCAGTAAAGCCTTTGCTCCGCTACGATCTCAGGAACTGGCTTTCGGAAGTCAGGGATATAGAACGCCTCATAGGCAGAATAGTATATGGAAATTCAAATGCAAGGGATCTTGTAGCCCTGAAAAAATCTCTGGAAGCCCTATCCCCTGTCCGAGATTCACTTCTGGAAACCGTTGAGTCGGAACTTTTAAAGGAAGTGGCGATTGGGCTTGAATCGTTTTCCGAACTTGAAAATCTGGCTGAAATGATAAACAAAGCAATAGTTGATGAGCCTCCGATATCGGTCCGGGAAGGAGGTATGATAAAGCCTGGATATAATGAAGAACTTGATGAACTCAAGGATATTGCAAGCAACAGTAGGCAGTGGATTGCAGCATTTCAGCAGAAGGAAAGAGAGAGAAGTGGAATCAAGTCCCTGAAAGTGGGATACAATAAGGTTTTTGGATATTATATAGAGGTAACAAATGCCAACAGTAGCCAGGTGCCTGACGATTATATTCGAAAACAAACTATGGCAAATGCTGAGCGTTTTTTTACCCCTGAACTCAAGGAAAAAGAGAGCCTTATCCTGACAGCCAATGAAAAAGCTATAGCTCTCGAATATGAAATATTTACAGAGATCGTGCAGACGCTTTCAACCCATTCAAGAGAACTTCAGGAAACCGCCGAAAGAGTAAGTGCGCTTGATGTCCTTGCAGACCTGGCTGAGGCAGCAGAAAACAACAACTATATCAGGCCACAGCTTACGGATGACTGCAAGATCCTTATCCGGGACGGAAGGCATCCGGTAGTTGAAAACACCGTACATGGCGGCTTTGTCCCGAACGATACCGAAATGGACTGCAAGGAAAACCAGTTTTTGCTGGTAACAGGCCCGAACATGGCAGGAAAGTCCACCTATATGCGGCAGACTGCCCTTATAGCTATTATGGCTCAGGTGGGTTCTTTTGTTCCTGCATCTTATGCTTCAATAGGGATTATTGACCAAGTCTTTACAAGAATAGGGGCATTTGATGACCTTGCAAGCGGACAGAGTACCTTTATGGTAGAAATGGTCGAACTCGCAAATATCCTGAATAATGCAAGTCCCAGAAGCCTTGTGCTTCTTGACGAAATAGGCAGGGGAACGAGTACATATGATGGGTACAGCATTGCAAAAGCTGTTGTGGAATTTCTGCATAACAGGGGAAGAACGGGAGTAAGGGCACTCTTTGCAACTCATTACCACCAGCTCACAGCCCTTGAAGAAAAATTAAAAAGGGTCAAAAATTATCATATTGCGGTAAAAGAAGAAGGTCATGAACTTGTTTTCCTGCGAAAAATCGTGCCGGGCGCAACAGACAGGAGTTACGGGATCCAGGTTGCAAGGCTTGCAGGTGTCCCGGAAAAGGTAATCGAAAGGGCAAATGAGATTCTCAAGGAACTAGAAAAAGAAAATGTGCTCGAAGAGGCTGAAGACGGCGACAATGGGAAAAAAAGAAAAAGCAAAGTTACAGCACGTTATACTCAGATGATGCTTTTTGACCCCGGAAACAGCGGCGGAAATCCGACAGATGTAGACAGGCCTGGCTCTGCAGAAGCAGCTCTGAGAAAACTGAATGTGGAAGAGATGACGCCAATAGAAGCTCTAAACAAGCTCCATGAACTGAAAAGGCTACTGGACTAAGGATCGAGTAAAGGATGTCCGATGAAAATATTTCTGGTGTGGACGGAGTAAAGGAATGATGGAAGAACATCTTGAAGCGAAAGAAAAAGTTAAAGGAAATAAAATCCAGATCCTTGATAAGGATACGATAAACAAAATAGCGGCCGGAGAGGTAATCGAGCGCCCTGCATCTGTAGTAAAAGAGCTAATAGACAACTCAATCGATGCAGAAGCTACGGATATTCGTATTGAAGTCGAAAAGGGTGGAAAACGCTCCATTCTTGTTAGGGACAATGGATGCGGGATGGGCAGGGAGGATGCCCTGCTTGCATATAAAAAGCATGCAACGAGCAAGCTCACGCGGATCGAAGATCTCGATACTATTTCTACAATGGGTTTTAGAGGAGAGGCCCTTTCGTCTATTACAGCGGTTGCAAAAGTGGAAATCTTTACCCGGCCCCCGGAAGAAATTACAGGCACCAGGATAGTGATACATGGGGGAAAAGCTCTGGAAACTTCGGATGCAGGCACGGCTCCAGGCACATCTGTACATGTAAAAGACCTGTTTTATAACACCCCGGCAAGACAGAAATACCTCAAAAGCGACCGTACCGAGCTTGCCCATATTACCGATACGGTCACACAGCTTGCCCTAGCAAATCCAGAGATTTCTTTTACCCTGCTGAGTGAAGGAAAGCAGGTCATAAGAAACGCGGGTTCAAGCGAGCGTTTCAAAAGTATTGTAAATCTTCTGGGCCCGGATACGGCTCGTTCAATGCTTCCCCTGGAATACAGGACCGAAGATTTTGAAATTATGGGGTACATCTCAAAGCCCGAAACCACGAGAAGAGAAAGTGACCAGCTTTTCCTTTTCGTAAATACCCGTCCGGTAGCTTCAAGAGCCATCAATAAGGCCATCCGTGAAGGATATTATACTAAAATTCCTAAAGAGCGCTATCCTGTGGCAGTGCTCTCTCTTATTGTTGATTCCGGGGAAATGGATGTGAATGTACATCCCCGCAAAGCCGAAGTACGTTTCAGCCGAGAGAAAGAGCTTGGGGATGCGGTCACATTTGCGATAGAGAAAGTACTCTCTGAAAATACTCTGGCCCCTGAAATCAGGGACAAAAGAGACCGAATTTTTCAGAAAAACTTCGAGGTCTCAGGCTCTTCAGGTAGACTGCAAGTATCAGAAGCTGCGGAAATTTTTGGGAAGAAGGAAGCTGGAAGGAAAACCGAGATTTTGAAAAAATCCAGTCTTCCCGAAAGCGGCAAGGTTCTGAGAAATAAGGCTGAAACCTACGTTTATCCGGTAAAAGATACCGAAAGGAGGCTAAAACATTCCGAGCGCCTCCTAGATTTTACCACAGAAGGAGGAGCACAGGAAATCTCAGGCGAGAGAAAGCTGGATAGTAAAAACGAGCAGGAAAAAAAGGAAGAAGTAAAAGGTAAAAAGGAAAAAACAGGCCTTCAAGAGAGTGAAGATAAAAAATCAGGTTCTGAAGAGATAGAACAAGAAAAAATAACTATCGAAGAAAGGTATAAACTAAAGCAAAAGCCTAATGTGGATTCTCTTGAAGACCTGCGGGTTATAGGACAGGTTTCCAAGCTATACATCCTTGCTGAAAAGGGAGAAGACCTTGTACTTATCGACCAGCATGCTGCTCATGAGAGAATCCTTTACGAACAGGTTTTGAAAATGAAAAAGTCCAGGGTGCAGGAGCTGATAACACCTGTAACCATAGACCTCACCCCTAAAGAAAAAGTGCTTATGGAAGAATATATTCCTTATCTGGAAGACTTTGGTTTCGGGATTTCAGAATTCGGGGATAATACATACGTGGTTACCTTCATACCTGAGGTTTTCGGGAGGCTTGAGGACACGGATATTATTCATGACGTAGTTTCAGATCTTTTAGCTTCAGGAAAAGTTAAAAAAGATACTGGAATATCGGAAAAGGTCTGCAAAACCCTCGCATGCAGGGCCGCGATCAAAGGGGGAGCAGCTTGCAGTCCAAGACAGATGGAAGAGCTAATAGAGCAGCTTAAAAGGGCTGAAAATCCTTACTCCTGCCCTCACGGTAGGCCCACTGTGATTACATTTACTAAAGGAGAACTGGACCGCATGTTTGCGAGAGTACCGTAAAAAGGACTGTAGCCTGGAACGATATCCTTCCAGTTTTCTCGAATTTCTTTAACGGAGTTTAATTTTCTCCATATTCTATAAATTCCAATTTACAATGCATAGGCTTTTGCTACAAACCTGCGTATTGGAATTTAGAAGTTATAGAGCTTTAGATGCAATATCATCTTTGGCAGTGTAGCTAATTAGCTGTAAATTTTAAGTCAAGTTTTTGTGTGCTATATGCAATTTGATTCTACCAAAATAGGATTTCCTTTCCGGTAACTTCTTGAGATTTGTGATTTTACTGACTTATCGCTACACTGCCAAACAAAAACTAAAGTTTCAGGGTCTACGTGAGTTCTGTATGCTGCAGGGGAATGTTCTAACCCTTTCTAGGGTGGAGACGGCGATAGCGGCAAACTTGCGACAAAAGTGGCATCTTTCATTGCCTTCCTAACAGATTCCACTACATCTGGTTGCACGCCTGACTTTCTGGAAATAACATCATCAGCAACGCCGCTCCGGATGCCGCAGAGGATGTTATCCAGCTTTAGATAAGATAAGCCAATAAAAACTTCGTTGGGCAGGCCCATCCCGAACAGATCACCGGAAGATGGCTTGTTTACAATATGATCTGGTACCCCGATGTGCTTTGCCAGCTGTTTTATCTGCGTTTTGTACAAATGCTTCAGGATGGAAATGTCGCTGGCGCCATCACCATACCGGTCGTACACGCCGATGCTAAACTCTGACAGATCGGTAGTTCCTACCAATAGGTAATTCTTGACGATGGCGTGGAAGTACAACACCATCATCCGCGTGCGTGTTTTGGCTGTCGCAAAAGCAGCGAACTGGTTCTTGGCCGATGAGGATGACTTGGTAGCAGTCGTTGGGCTGAAGTGCTCGGTGGAAGGCAACTCCTCCCCAGAGATTATTCGAGCTCGTTCTACGGCTTGCTCTATGGCTGTCCTGTCCGATGCCTCTTCATAGGATACGAGGTCGTACGCACCCAGATCTTTTATAATGGGCGAAATATCGATCTTTTGATGAGGTATGTCGAGGCTCTTAGCCAAGTTCATAGCATCATCGATGTTCTTTGGGTTAGAATCTCGCTCGGGCAGTATCAGGCCCATAACCTTATCCTTGCCTAGTGCCTCGACACACAGGTATGCAACCGTAGATGAGTCCATCCCACCCGACAGGCCCACCAGCACGCCGTCCTTCCCAAAATTTTTTACCTCGTTCCGCACAAACTCCACAATGTCCTGTCGGGCTTTTTCCATGTTAAATTCAAGACAATCCGCGAAGTCTAACCGTTCTTTTTCTACCTCTGTCATAACTAATTATTATAATAATAACGAGATAAAATAATAGTAAGATTTGTTCAGAATCGATAGATCTATTGATTTTCAAAATCTTAATTTTGAGTTCATCCCAAAACTTGGGCGGTCCGTCAATAATCAGTTGATATTTTCCAGAGTACTCACACATTCGCATTTCGCTTCCTTTTTCTGCTTTATGGACACTCAATTTCCTGTACACAGGCAAACTTAGAAAACAGATGTAATTAAGCAAAAGTACTCAAAGACAAAATATCAACAAACTAATAATGCACGACTAAAACTTGATTTAACCTCATTATTGCTGCTAACATTACACTCTCTGATATGATATGTCAGTGTGCCTAATTTTCTGAAAAATAACAAATCTCAGGAAGTAATTGAGTAGAAAATTCCATATCGGAAGCTCAATTTTTACCAGAGTATACAAAAATTTGACTTCGAATTTACAGCAAATTCGGGGCACTGCCAGGTAGATCGAATATAGAGGGATTCTATAGAGATAAATAGACAATTTGCCCATAATCAATCAATATACTTCTATATTGAAAAATTATTCTTAGTTTCCTATATATTTATATAATAGAACTTAAGATGTAGTAATGTGCCAGGTAAGTACTGGCATTTGAAAAAGGCATCATTCCACAAGGCTATTTTTCACACACCAACCCCAAAACCCCAAAAAGAAACGATCCCCAATCGTTCCACTTCAGGATAAAATCCATTTCCGAAAAACGAATTTCCAAAAAAAAACAATTCCCACTCTTGGAATGGTGCCACTTCTTTTCTATTCATTTTTCTATAATTCTGTAGTTTTAATATCATTATATAATTTTGTAGTTTTAATTGATTGGATTCCCAATGAATTCAATGATTTTCAATTCCTAATGAGATTCAACACTTTGATTTTAGACCTGAGCTGCATAGGTTCATGTTTGATATCAGTCACTATCAAACGTAGTGAGAAAACCAGGAAGTGAAGCAAAGCTTACGCCAAGAATCAAATAGGTTCTTTTCCTATTTTCACGTCAATACATTTATAATAAAAAACCTCCGAATATTCCTCCATGATAGATCCTGTTAACAATTTCAAGATCCCTGAAGAATGGATTGCTCGTACTGGGCTGCCAAGGGAAGAACTTGAAACAAAAATCGCATCCGGAATGATTGTTGTTCTAAGTGATGGATCTGTCCTCAAACGAGGATACACTACAGGAACTACAGCAAGTGCTGCTGCAAAAGCTGCAGTTCTTTCTCTTAAGAAAACGGTTGATAGCGTGTCCGTCCCGACTCCTGTAGGATTGAGAGCTCAGCTTGAGGTCAGCGAAGCCTTAAATGGGCGTGCAGTTGTGAAAAAGATCCGGAATGACCACGAATCCGATATTACCCGGGGACTTGAATTTGTGGGTGAGGCCAGGGAAGCCGAAGGAATCCGAATTTTCGGAGGAAAAGGTATAGGAATTGTTAGAAGGGATGGGCTCCAGGTTCCGAGAGGCAAACCAGCTATAAACCCAAAACCAATGGAACAGATAAGGGCCGCAGTGCAGGAAGCTGTAGAAGAACTGGGCCTGAAGGGAGCTGAGGTTATAATCTCAATTCCGGAAGGGGAAAGAATTGGAAAAGAAACTCTGAACAGCAGGATAGGAGTTGAAGGTGGTATTTCTGTACTTGGGAGCACGGGTTTTGTTGAACCCTGGAATGACCACCTGGGAGAGATGAGAGGAGACCTGATCCGCTGCACGGACAGAGTGGTTCTAACTACTGGCCGGATAGGAATGCGCTACTCCCATATGCTTTTTCCTGATTACACAACCGTTATGATCGGAAGCAGAATCTCGGAAGGGCTTGGTTATGCTTCCGGTGATGTAATTATCTGCGGGCTTCCTGGCCTTGTACTTAAATGGGGAAACCCAGATATGCTTGAAGGCAGCGGATACGCAACCGTTGTCGAAATGCTTGAAAAAGCGCCTGAACATGCACGCCTGAAAGAAGCCTTTGAGATGGCAATCGAGAAAGGAAAAGGTGCAAGAATCGTGGTAATCGACAGGGACGGTTCGGTCCTGATGGACAGCAAAAGCAAGAATTAAACTAAAAATCGGATAATTAAGCTGAAAATACTGAAAATACTATACTTGAAAACTTAGACAGGCAAAGGGGAAAAAATAATGATTGTGGTAGGAGTCGGAGTCGGACCCGGAATGCTCACGGAAGAAGGAATAAAGGCTATAAGGAAAGCCTCTGTGGTTTATGGCGCAAAAAGAGCCCTTGAAATTGCCCAGGAGTATATTCTCTGTGAGGCAAAACCGATTAAAGACTATAAGTCGCTTCATCTCCTGCCAGCAGATGCAGTCGTCCTATCCACAGGTGATCCAATGTTTTCAGGGCTTGGAAAATTCGCAGGGGAAAAGGACACGGTAATTCCGGGAATTTCCTCGATGCAGGTGGCCTGTGCGCGTACGAAAGTGGATCTGACCAATCTCTGTGCAATTACAGCCCACGGCAGAGACTCCGAACCAGCAAAAGCCGAACTCATTCGAGAATTAAAGAACGGAAAAAATATTTTTCTGCTACCGGAAGAAACCTTCGGCTCGCTTGAGGTTGCGGAAGTCCTGAAAGAGCTGGGTATGAAAGCTGAACTCTACACTTGCGAAAATCTCGGATATCCTGAAGAAAAAATCACAAAAGGCACGCCTGAAAATCCTCCTGTTCCTGAAACGATTCTTTATGGGTTACTTGTCGTACAAAAAAGGTAATGACTTAAAAATAAAATGAGTTTTAGCTGGCAGAGAGGCTGAGTTCGGTAAAATAATTGAAGTTCAGTTCTTAACTCAGCCTACCATCAAGTACATGACTGCATAAAAAGTTAAATCCCCGAAAACGACTGCGATAAGAAAACCCGCTGTAATTGAAAGCATGAAGGGTAGGCTGGGAGTAACCCAGATATCTTTCTCAATCAAACCTTTTTTCAGATACTCTTCAAGTTCTGGTCTCTGGTCCGCATCGAAATCAAGCCCTGTTCGCGCAAACCCTTTTTTGAGGCTTCCGCTTTCATCAAGCTCAAATTTCTCAAGCAGGCCAAGGTGTTTTTTATGTTTCAGGGAAGAAACCTCAGTCCTGTAACCTATGAACATATAAAGCGGATTTTTAACCATCTCAGGTGAGAAATGCAGGAGATTGTAGCAGAACATCCCGAATGGAACAATTGTTGTCAGCAGGAGAGCATTTCCAAGGACAGTAAACGTAAAAAGTCCTATAGGAGGAAGCCCGAGCAGGGGATAAATCTTTCCGGAGAAATGAAAAACCGGATAAAAGGGAAAAAGGATGGAAAGCACTATGAGCCCTTTTGCATCCCCACCTCCGAAGGCTCCAAGCTGGAAAAGAATATAAACGACAATAAAAACAAGAATTCCTGAAAAAAGAAGAGATATTAGGTAGGAAACTCCAGTTGTAAAGATTTCATAAAAAACAAATACCGATCCCAGTGCGAGCATGTATTTCCAGACCTTATTTGAGACCCTGCGAGAGTTAAGGTCCGAATAACACGAGTACAATAAAAAAGGCATGCTGAAAAGGATTTTGAGGATTTCTATCATTTCAACCCTGCAGTGAAATTAGTTTTTATACATATTCACATTTATTACTTATTTACTTTATTGATTATATGAAAAAGTCTTCTGTAGAACACCTGAGGATTTCATTCCCTTTATGAAAATCTCAGCATAGTGAAAAAGGGCTGAGCGACGC
>JAMXLQ010000136.1 GCA_024280975.1 Methanosarcina sp. | reverse complement strand
CAGAAGGAACTCACAACCTTGAACTTGCAATAGAGGGCAACTCCTTCGATTACAACAGCAGAATGAATATTCCTATTAAGGTTGATTCTTCTAACGTAAAAGTCATCTCTTCAAAAGAACTTACTATGATAGATGGAAAAGCTACAGTTGAATTTGATGTGGCAAATACCCATCCTAACGCGTTTAGTTCGGTAAGTATAAAACCTGAAGCTGAAGGCGTTAGATTTTATCCTGCAGAATATTTCATAGGCCCAATGAATCCAGACGAGCTTTTTACTATTGAATTTAATGCAGTGGCAGACAATTCGTGGAGTGCCGGTGGGGAAGAAGGGGCAAATATGAGCCTCACTGCAAACTACAATAACGGAATCAACAGACATGCAAACACTGTAGGGAACTTGAACTTTACGAGTTTTTCGGGATCGACTGAATCCAATTCAACATCTGTACTGGCAGGTGGACTTATTCTAATTTCTGTTCCTGCAGCTTTCTTGCTCTACAGAAAAAGAAAAAATAATCAGAGATGAGTCACTGATATCATATTTGTGGGGTAAAATATGATAAAATTTGCACAGGCTGCCCGTATAGCATCTGGGAGTATAGGAAGTGCTAAGCTAAGGTCTGCTCTCACTACACTGGGAATAGTAATCGGGATAGCTGCAGTAGTTGTTAACGCATCTCTTGGTGCCAGTTTTAACCAGTTTTTTACTAATGAGATATCCTCCGTAGGCTCTAATTTTATTATTGCAGCCAGCGAACAGCCAAATCTCTTCTTTGATAATGAGTATAATCTCATGAAGAATACGCCGGGAATTTCCGGGGTATCTCCCAGGAAATCGATGACCGGAGATCTCACATATCTGTCAGAAACTAAAAATGTGAATGTTGCAGGAGTCCATCAGGATTTTCAGGAGATTCAGGGTCTGCAAATGGAAGGAGGCACTTTCCTGACAGATAAAGATAGTTCTGCTGCTGTCCTTGGATATGATATTGCAAATGACAAGTTCAGTAAGAATATCTCTCATAGGAGCACTGTAGAGATCGCTTTTAGACAGGAAAACGGAACTGTTGTGAAGAAAAGTTTTAAGGTAAAAGGGGTATTGAAAAACTCCAAACCAACGGTCGTGGGTGAAGACAGTGACTACGATTTGACAGTTTTCATCCCCATTTCCACTATGAATGAAATGATTGGGGAAAAAGATTATGGAGCTTTCCTTGCAATGGCAGAAAGTCCTGAAAAAGTTCGTGATATTTCAGATGATGTGGATAGGAGATTAGCCCGGAATTTTGGAGTCCCGGAAAGAGAAATTGACGATGAGGATTCAAAACCATATTATGTCTTTAATCAGGAGGAAGTTCTTGAGCAAACTGGAAAAATAGGAGATGCTTTGAATTCTTTCCTGCTCGCTCTTGCCCTAATATCTCTCTTTGTAGGTTCAATAGGAATTATGAATATTATGCTCGTGACCGTAACTGAAAGAACCAGAGAAATTGGGGTCATGAAATCTGTAGGTTACAGCAATTCAAATGTTTTATCCCTTTTCTTGCTGGAGTCCGTAATGGTCAGTTTCTTTGGGGGAATTGTAGGCACTGCAATCGGTGGTCTGGGAGCTTATGTTCTTGAAAGCGCTCTTAAACTTCCTCCAGTTTTTCCCCTAGCATTGATTGAAATTGGGATTGCAATTTCTGTCCTTGTAGGAATAACTGCTGGCTTATATCCCGCAAGAAAAGCTGCACACATGAATCCTGTGGATGCTCTGAGATATGAATAAGAATCCATCCCTTGAGAAGGGTTATTCTGCCTTAAGAATAGCCCTTTTCTCATTCAATTAATTCTTTTTGATTAACTTAATTAGATATTGGTTGGCTGAGGATAATCACAAGCAACTCCTTAACGACAAACATTAGAAATTTATTCGTTGAATATTATTCCCTGGGAAATTCAATTCCAATCCCTTGAGGAGTCTGAACTTATCGTTATATAAAAGAATCAAGCCAAACAGAGAGCCTGAATGAGACGAAATGAAAAGTATATGCAACACGGAAAAAGTGAGATTTTCAACTCCAAGAAAGAGTTTTTGTAATTATAGTACATTAAAAAATTATATTAGTATTTGACACTTAAAGCATAAAATCAGAATAGGCTATATTGTATGAGTAAATAAGATACTTATGAACTGATCCGAGCATTAGAAAAACAGAGGAGTAGACATGGAATCGAAGATATCAATTGAAGATGTTTCTGCTCTCGGAGATTTAATATTGGAGACAGGAAGCGAAAATTCTAGGCTTGAAAGAGAACTGCCCTCGGGAGAAGACCACATTACTTCAAACGAAAATATGTTTAAATGTGAGTTGAACCGTTCGAGATATCTCCAGAGTGACGAAACACATGAGACAGGAACTCCCGTTATTGAAGTTATTAATGTCAAAAAGAGTTACATCCTCGGAGATATGGAGATCCCTATCCTTCACGACATTAACCTAGAAGTTCGGGAAGGAGAATTCCTTGCTATTATGGGACCTTCTGGCTCAGGGAAGAGCACACTTATGAATCTTATAGGTTTTCTTGATAGACCTACGGAAGGAAGAATCATAATTAAAGGTCTTGACATCAATAAACTATCTGACAAGGAAGTTGCCAGGCTTAGAGGATTGGAAATAGGTTTTGTTTTCCAGACATTCAACCTGATCCCCCGGCTCACAGCTCTTGAAAATGTCGAGCTCCCTACTTATGCAAACATAAGGGGTGGAGTGGATACTCATGAAAGAGCAAAAGATTTACTTAAACTAGTGGGATTGGAGGACCGAATGCACCACAAACCGGGCGAGCTTTCAGGTGGACAATCCCAAAGAGTTGCTATCGCAAGAGCTCTTATCAATGATCCTGCGATCCTCCTCGCAGATGAACCCACTGGAAATCTTGACTCGAAGACGGGCTGTGAAATTCTAGATATTTTTAGAAAACTTAACGAAGACGGAAGAACTATTGTAATGATTACTCACGATCCCGAAATTGCAGGATATGCAGACAGGATAGTACTCGTAAGGGATGGTATTATCCAGAACACAGGATAATACCTGGGATCTAGACTTTAAACTCAAGCTAATCGGGGTGTAAATTAGCATGACAAAAATAAAAAATTCACTTGTCCCTCTTGTATTATCTTTGCTTTTGATTTCGTCATTTTTTGTAGTTTCTGCCTCTGCATCTGTAGGAGGCCCAAACCTTAAAGTTACAATCGTCGAAACAAATCCATATCCTGCAAAAATAGGAGAATATCTGAATCTAACTGTTCAGGTAGAAAATATTGGGGGGAATAAGGCTGATAATGTTGACGTCGAAATTGTACCTCAATATCCGTTCTCTCTTGATTCTCAGGCAAATGCCGTACAGAATATTGGAGCCCTCAATCCTGGCAGTACAGCTACAAAGGAATTTTACCTTTTTGTCGATAAAAATGCGCAGAAAGGCGTGCGCTCAATTGACATCCGAACAAAAACAGGTGAAGATAGTCCCTGGAGCGAAAAAAGCTTTGACATTCGAATAGGTACTGAAACATTTGACAGCAAAGGTACAGTGGAGCTTAAGGAAGTTACTTCGGACCCTCTGGTCTTCATGCCAGGAGATAGGGGGACCATCACTGTGACTCTTACAAATACTGCAACTACTCCCACTGTTACTATTGGCGGAAGTGACTTTGATACTAATGCCCGAATTCAGGCTGCGGTTTTAAGACCTTTATCCGATGGAATTACTGTCCTTGACGCTCCTTATGAGGACATGGGCCTTCTGGGGCCTGGAGACAGTATTAAATTAACTTTCAATGTAAAGGTTGCAGAGGATGCCGCAGAAGGAACTCATAACCTTGAACTTGCAATAGAGGGGAACTCATTTGATTACAATAGCAGAAAAAATATTCCTCTCAAGGTAGATTCTTCAAACGTTAAGGTAATTACTTCAAAAGAACTCACAATGACAGATGGAAAAGCTACGGTTGAGTTTGATGTAGCAAATACTCACCCGAACGAGTTTAACTCTGTAAGCATAAAACCTGAAGCAGAAGGCGTGAAATTTTACCCTGCAGAATATTTCATAGGCCCAATGAATCCAGACGAGCTTTTTACAATTGAATTTAACGCAGTGGCAGATAATTTATTAGATAATAGAAGGAAAACCTCAGAGCCTATGAATATGACACTTTCAGCGAGTTACGGCAATGGAATAAATAGGCACGAAAATATAGTAAGCAACATGTATATTCAGCCCATTGAGGCAACTCAGGGAGGGAGTTCGAGTATGGTTATTCCAGGCATACTACTTGTTGTCATTGCCGGTGCAGGTGTGCTGATTTACAAAAAGAAGAAGCAGAGCAAGAAATGACGTTTCCTGGGGTAAAAGTTCCTGAAAAATTAATTTTCAGAAGGCTTGAAGGCGACGCAGTCCAAGCAGGCCTCCTAAGAATATAGGCATCTCAGACTGCGTTTGAACTTTTTAATTCATCGGAAGAGTAAAAATAAACGTGCTGCCTTTTTCGACATTGGATTCCACCCAGATTTTTCCTCCATGAAGATCTATGAAATTTTTAGCAATATATAATCCAAGTCCAGCCCCACCGTATTTCCTGGTTGTGAAAAGATCTGCCTGAATAAAAGGCATAAATATCCTTTCGTGATCCTCTTTTGACAACCCTATTCCGCTATCTGAAACTTTAACCTCGATCGTTCCTTCTTTTTTGAGGGCACTTACATTAACCTTTCCCTTTTCAGGAGTGAATTTTATAGCATTATTCATTAGATTATACAGAATCTGTCTCAGTTTTGTCCTGTCAGCCCGGACGTTCTCGAGGGAGGCATCGACCTTTACTTCTACACTGATTTTCTTATTTGAAGCAAATGAGAGAAGACTCATTCTTACCTCTCCGATAAGGCCGGCAATATCTACATTTTCATAGTTAAGGATCTTTTCACCGGCTTCGAGCCTTGAGATATCAAGTAGATTATTGATAATTTCCAGAAGGTTCTTCCCGCTTATGAGAATATTACTTACATATTTTGATTGCCTCGTGTTCAGGGATCCGAAAGCCCCTTCTAGCAGCAAATCGGAGAAACCTATAACCGAGTTAAGGGGGGTCCGAAGCTCATGGCTCATGTTAATTATTAATCCATTTTTTATCCAGTTTGCAACTTCTAGATCCTTTTCTGCTTTGAGAAATTTATCTTCCAGCTTTATTTTCCCTTCCAGAGTTCTTAAAGGCTTCCATTTCCCTTTTCTTTTGACAAAAACGTCGCTTTCATCCATTAATTCAAGCAAGGCTTTACTTGAAAGTTCTTCAAGAGGAAGAGTAAAGAGAACAGTGAACCTTTTATTATTTTCGAGACCTGCTGTCTCAAAGGCTTTTCCATATGTCTCAAGACAGGGTTTAAGAGAATTTCCAATGCTTTTAAAGTCAAGATTCGTTCTAAACCCTGAAAATTCTCCAGAAAGAGCTTTTTTATATCCTTTTTCTGCGAGTTCTTTTACTGATAACGCAAAGAGAGTAATATTTTCCGGAAATGAATTAGCCGATAGAACTTCCAATTGAGAGGAAGCAAGACAATGCTCAACATCCACTCCGGCCTTTTTAAGTTCACTTTTTGCTCCCTGAGTAGTCAATTTATCAGGGGAGATCCATAAGCAACATTCTCCCTTTTCAATTCCTTGCTTAAAATAGGTAACAAGTAGTTCTGTAAATTCTTCGGCGTTATCATATACAGCAAAGATCCGTGGATTCTGCGGAGCGATTGAAAAAAGTCCGGGGTCTTCATTAATATTTTTTCTCAAAACTTCTCCCCCTGCATGTGTCCTAGTAAGTGTATCTCTCATTTATATAGCCAGTTTGAATGGAGCACGAGATAGAATTTGCAAAGATATAACCTGTTATACTAAGATTCTAAAGTAATTAAAAGTATTTTAAAATAATTAAGGAAATTAAGGATGATATAATTATTTTTTTAGCCATAAAGTTTTGGATGTGTCTTCGTGTTTCTATATGTTCTTAACATATATAAGAAATATACTAATTTATATTGTCTATATTGCTCATTGTATTCTATGAATAAAATTGCAAAACTGGCTCATGTGTATGCCAGTCTCTTATCTCAGACCTATCTTTTTCTTTGTTTGAGCCTCTTCTAATAGTTTAAGATCTGGTTTTTTCTCCTGTAATAACTCTGGGATTCGAGTTTATATGACGTGTTTGTTCATTGAATAAGTATAGAGGCCATCCCAAAACCAACTTAATTCTCAAAATCATAAAATTTTTAGAATTGCTTTCATAATCTGAAGCTCAAGTAATGATTGCAAATTCAAGATCTAAAGAAGCGATTTTGAGTTTTGGGATAGGCTCATATCTTAATTATATACTGAGAAGAATCATAATATTAATTGCATATCTGGAAAAAATAACTACGGAAATACAATTTTCCGGTTTAATTTTGTTCGGTGGAGTTTAGTATAAATAAATTAAGCCAAAATCAAGGTTGATATGTGCAACTTTAAAATTGATCAATACGACTTTGAGAAGAACTAAAAGACAGAGAATGGTGAGGAGAAGACTATTGGAGCCAGAAATTTCGTTATCCATGTGCCACTACTCTCTACGGGACTCGTGTAAACGGAAAGCCGAATTACCTGACAGTCGCTTTTTGCGAAGCCGTACAGGCAAGTCTTTCCATGATCGCGGGGACCTTGGGAAATTTCACTACAAGAAAGGCTGTTGGAGATATTCTTTTCAGCTCACAAATTCTTTATTTAATAGTAAAAGGGATTACTACGTTAAAATAACAGTATTCAGCGGGAGCCATAAGGGCAGGGAAGGAAACATTCTCATTATAGTTGAGGAATTCCTGAAAGGAGCAAAGGAAGCGGGTGCAGAAACCGAAAACATTTTCCTGGTCGAAAAAAATTGGGTATTGCAGAGGAAAATTTGAATGCTGGCTAAAGACGCCTGGGAGTTACACAATCAGGGATGATATGGATGATTTGCTCCCCAAATTTATGGCTTCGGATATTGTGATATTCGCATGTCCTGTATATTTTGATAATATCCCGGCTATTACGAAAAATTTCATAGATAGGCTTGCTCCAGTGCTTTTGCCTCATTTTGAAGAAGATGAAGTGGGTGAAAATTGTGCCTGCAAGTCTATACAT
>JAMXLQ010000135.1 GCA_024280975.1 Methanosarcina sp. | reverse complement strand
TTGTAAGCCACCTCGGCGTGTTTTTCGGAGGTTAATCCCACCTTTGGCTTGACAATGGTTCCTATAAGAGGCCTGTCCTGTACACCTGTAAGTTTCCTGATTCCTGACAACCCAAACTTAGGACCCTTGAACTCATGGAGCATTGACTTCGGAAAGGCGATATCCTGCAGCCTTAAATTGTCAACAATTTTCATGCTCAGAATATTTCCTGCAACAGCACTGAGCACTTGCGGTACCGAACCCAGTTCAAAAAGCTCTTCCGAATAGGCCACCCTTACAGTTTTTGCGTCTTCATTTACGTAGAAAACGTGGGGTTTCAGCCTGGTTGCAAGTTCGGGACTTAATGTTGAAATTTCAGTCCAGGAGTCTATAGAGCTTTCTCCTGCCATATGGGTTGCAGCTTCCTCAAAGTTCACTCCTGTTGACGGTTCGATATGAAATTCGCAGACAAGATCGGTATCCTTTGGGCTATAGCCCGTATCTATATAATCCCTTCGCATTGTTTTCCTCTTGACTGAATAGGTTAATTATAGAATAGAATATCGTTAGACAGAATTGATAGTCCTGATTGAAGGAAGTAACTGAACATAAATAAAAACTTGTTTATTTGGCTGAAGTAAATCCTGATCGAAAAGCAGAAAACTACAGGAAAAGAGTAAAAATAAGGGATTTTATGAGATCTAAAAGGAAAGAAGAAGGAAATAGGAGTTTAAGGGAATAAAAGCCAAAAAGTATCCTCTTCAAACTAGAGAGACTTTTCCCATAAGTTTCAAAGAAGAACGATAAAATTATAATCGTTGTTATTAGTAGTGAGCCGTATTAAGATCCTGTTCCGAAATCAAGTGAATACGAAATTGAAATCTCCTGATTTTGGAACTGAAATTGAGATCTCCTGATTTTGGAACTGAATAGACGTCAAGTAAGAGGATAAACTTTAAGCTTATATTCCAAACACAAAGATGATGACGAAATATATAGCCATTGTGACAAGTCCCGTGGGTACTCCGAGTCTGGCCCATTCTTTGCTGGTTATACCTAGTTTGCCTGCAGAGATGATGTTCGGGATATTTCCTGGGATCAGCATACCACCGGCAATTAAAAGCCCCATAAGTATACTCTTTATCTGTAATTCACTCATAGCCGGTCCTATCTCAGCGGCTGCCAGAGTGGCGTTATCCAGGATAGCAGAGACCATGTTCACCCAGTAGAGTACCGTGGGAGGTATTTGTGTGAAATATTCGAATATGATAGGCTTGAAACCATCTCCAAGAAATGTGAGAGCCATGATAAACAGATAGACCTTAACAGCTCTCATTATGACATCTTTCAAAGTCTCGTTATAGTCTGCTGCTTCCATTTCATGCTCTTTCATATCAACTTTTCCTAGGAAGAACATTCCAACAATGCCGTAAACAAGGATGCCTGGAATTACATATTTGCCCAGCATATTAATTAAGAATATGAAATCGGCATGATAAGGCGCACCAGATAATTTTGAGACAGCAATTGTCGAAAGAGGTTCGCCAAGGGGGGTAAGCGCAGCGCCAAGTCCAATTGAAAAACATGCAATGACTGTCAGGTCTATCTTGGATTTTCGTGAGATCGGCAGTGCATTAACCATCTCAACGAGAATGATTGCAGAGAGAATAGCTGACATTACACTGGAAAATAGACCAAGGACGGCAATAAGAATAAAAGCCATAACTTTAAGAGAAAGTGCTGAGGCCATTTTCCGAATTGCTTTGTGAATCAGTTCATGCCATTTATAGATAACTAAACCGGCAATCAGCACTACCTGGAATATGCCTATTGGAATGCCGCCAATATTTAAAGAGTTCAGTGGAGAAGTCAATGCTTCTTTAATTATTTCCATTCTCCAACCTGTTTCTGCGCCTGGGAGTTCGACAAAACCGGAAATCGTCATTGCCGCTACTCCGCAGATAAACAGGAATACCTCCAGATTTTCCTCAATAATTCTTACTTTAAAAGGGCCGAGAAGCACGGCAAGAAATATTAAAAAAAATCCAGCTAAAATTCCTGGTTCAAGAGCCATTATTTTTTCCTCTTTTTTATTTAGTGTAATTCTATAATGTTCACAGTTAAATAAGCCTATAAGCTATATTGAGATACTTTTGAGCCCTTTAAGCAGCGTAAAAATCTTTTTGATTATTGGATAACTGATTGATATAACATGTAGCAAGTATACTCTTTTTTGATAAAATTATTAATTGTGAGCACGATAGATTACAAAAGACCTAGAACTTAACTACATCACTGAAAAGCCCCAGATTTTTTAGCCTAGAAAGACTTTACCTATTTTCTCATAAATTAATTCAATATTCTAGTTATGAGAAAGATTTTCAATTTGCTCTAGGACCCTTAATTAAGAGATTGAGAAGCTGAGTTTAGAAATATGACAGATGTGTATCACAATTATGGCAAAAGTAAAAATAAGACAGACAAAATGAGACAAACTCGTAAAAAAGAAAAATAATGATTTAAGATTAAAAAACTAGGTTAAAAACATTAAAAATAGTTAAAAGAATACGAGAAAGCGCATAAATAGAGTAAAGGAATAGTATGCATTAAAAAATTTAACTTCGCTTTGCATTCGCAGGATAATCTTTTCTCTATAGAGAATTCTGCATACTATCTGTTTCTCACATAAGCAAGTCCATTGAAATCAGCTAATTTCGATTTCAACGGGTCTTTCTTCAGTACAACGCTTGAAAGTAACTTCAAGCACTCCGTTTTTATAGCTGGCTTTTGCACTCTTAGGATCCACACGAGCAGGGAGCTCTATGTCCTGCGAATAATCGGAAATCCCAAGGACTCTGATTTCGAGATTTTGAGCAGTCGCACGCAGCAGGAGATCTTCCTTTTCAATCTCTGGAAGTTCTGCAAGTACGTGTACCAATTCTTCGCTTTCAAAGATATCGATTAAAGGGTCTCTCATTTCGGAGGGGGATAGATTTTCTTCATTCTCAGAATATTCCGGAACGTTTCCAAACTCTCGGAGTTCGGAATCTCCCCCCGGGCGACGAATGATAGAAAATCCGTAGACGAAGGGGACGGACTCTCCCATATCTTCCAGGAGGGCTTCGATCATTTCTTCCAGATTGTCAAAAAGTTCAGATCCAAAGTCTTCAAAGAAATCCTTTCTTTTTCTTGTGCCCACCATTATTACCTCTGCTTTTCCTCGTGCTGTTACACCTGCAGTGTAATTCCCAGAAAGTCACTCAATATTTATTGAGGTTCGGGAACTAGATTCCAGCCTCTTAAAGGTAACTTCCAGCACACCATTTTTGTATGTAGCTTTCGCACTCTGGGGGTCCACCTTTACGGGCAGTTCCACACGTTCGGAATATTTTGGATTCCCATCTATTGTTTCGATGTCAAGTATTAAATCAGTTGCGTTCAGTCTGATGTTTTCTTTCTCGATGCCCGGAATCTCGGCAATCACGTGCACTGTCTCTTCGGTTTCCAGCACATCAATCAGGGGCTTTCTTCTGTCAAGATAATGCTTTTCTCCGGTTTCAGTCTGCTCAAACATGGGAATATTCCCAAATTCACGGATTTCAGGTTCTTCTCCTGGTCTTTGGGTTAAGGAAAATCCGTAGATGAAAGGATCCTGCCCGAAATTTTCCACGCTACCCATTGCCTTGCTAAGGCGTTCAAACATTTCGTCTACGTCCTTAATTGGATCGATTCCGAAGATATCATCAAAAAAATCTCTTCTTTTTTTACTGTCTCTGTCCATAATAATTACCCCGTTATTAATTTATCCATTCGTAATTTATTATTAAGTGAATATATCAAATCAGCCAGTATAAATCAATCATTATTTCTTTTCAGTGGTTTCTGAATCTTTGATAGTAAAAAGCCGGGGTTTACCCGGCCTGCCAGGAAGTGGGTTTACTGAACCTCAAAGTAACCTGGAACATTTTTAGGTTCGATTTCTTTTTCCGGTTCTTCAGCTTCGGGAGTTTCTTCTTCAAACGCAGTTGCGTATTTGGCAAAGAGTTCAGCACTCCGTTCATAAGCCGCAAGGTTTTCTCTGGATGTTGTAGGCTTTACACGGCGAATTGCACGTTCAAAGTGTTTCTTTGAAATCCTGACTTCTCCCGCCCGCTTCTCGATGTCCTTTTTGCTAATTCCTGGAGTGACAATCTCCCTCAGGGCCAACATTGCAGCTTCCCTGCAAATGCCCTCAATATCCGCACCCACGTACCCTTCGGTTAGATCGGCAAGGCCTGAGAGGTTTACATCTTCTGCAAGGGGTTTTCCCTGTGTATGAATCTCAAAGATCTTTTCCCTGCCTATCTTTTCAGGTGGTTTGATATAGATGAGTCTGTCAAAACGGCCAGGTCTCAGAAGAGCAGGATCAACCATATCAGGCCGGTTTGTGGCCGCAACAATGATTACATCCTTAAGTTCCTCTACCCCATCCAGTTCGGTAAGGATCTGGCTAACAACTCTTTCGGACACATGCGTGTCTGAAACCGAACTTCTTTGAGGGGCAATTGAATCGATCTCATCAAAGAAGACAACCGTTGGCGCAGCTTGTTTTGCTTTCCTGAAGGTTTCCCTTATCGCACGCTCTGATTCTCCCACGTACTTGCTGAGAAGTTCCGGACCTTTGATGCTGATGAAATTAGCTTCGCTTTCACTGGCAACAGCCTTTGCAAGCAGGGTTTTACCCGTACCCGGAGGCCCGAACAGTAGTATTCCTCTGGGAGGTTTTACACTGATAGTGCTGAAGATCTCAGGATATTTCAAGGGCCACTCTACAGCCTCAATAAGCTCCTGCTTTGCATTTTCAAGTCCTCCGATATCCTCCCATCCTACATGTGGAACCTCAACATAAACTTCCCTCATTGCAGACGGCTCGATATTCTTCAGGGCTTCCTTGAAATCATCTTTGGTGACCACGAGCTTATCAAGAATTTCCTGTGGAATTTCTTCTTCTTCGATATCTATTTCAGGAGTTATCCTTCTGAGAGCATGCATTGCAGCTTCTTTACAGAGGGAAGAAAGATCAGCGCCTACAAACCCATGAGTTACATCTGCAATTTCACCAAGGCTTACATCCTGAATAGGCATGCCTCTGGTATGAATGAGAAGAATCTGCTTCCTACCATTCCGATCAGGAATTCCGATCTCTATTTCCCTATCAAATCTTCCACCGCGGCGGAGAGCTTCATCTATTGAGTTTGGGCGATTTGTGGCAGCGATTACAACTACCTCGCCTCTTGACTTTAGCCCGTCCATGAGGGAGAGCAACTGGGCAACTACCCTGCGTTCCATTTCTCCTGTGACTTCGCCGCGCTTAGGGGCGATGGAGTCGATCTCATCTATGAAGATGATAGAAGGTGCGTCTTTTTCGGCTTCTTCGAAAATCTCACGGAGCTTCTGCTCGCTTTCTCCGTAATACTTGGAAACAATTTCAGGGCCACTAATAGTAATGAAATTAGCATCGGTTTCACTTGCAACTGCCTTTGCGATCAGTGTTTTGCCCGTGCCCGGAGGCCCGTGAAGCAGCACTCCTTTGGGAGGCTCAATCCCAAGCTTCTGAAAGAGTTCAGGATGCCTTAGTGGCAGCTCAATCATTTCCCTGACAAGCTGAATTTCCCGCCTGAGCCCACCGATGTCCTCATATGAAATGCCTTCTGGAACCCTGATTTCCTCAACTGATTTCTCCTTGATGACGATTTCGGTGTCCTTAGTAACAACAACTGGTCCTGCAGGTCTCGTAGATGCAACCACGAAAGTTAGAGGATTATTTACAGTTTCCACCCTGATCTGCTGACCTTTATTCAGAGGTCTTCCTTCGATAATTCTGAGGATGTAGTGAGCACCTCCAACAAGTCTTACAGGCTGAGAAGGAGCAAGAGTAACTCGCTGAGCGTGTTTTGCCTGGACTTTCTGGATTGTGACCCTGTCATCAATTCCTACTTTTGCGTTGCTCCGCAGGTTTCCATCTATCCGAATCCTGTTTTCCTGGTCACGCTCTACATTTGGCCAGACAATTGCATAGGTCTTCGCTCTCCCTGAGATCTCAATTATATCCCCGCTTACGAACCCCATCTGCTGCATCAGCCGGGTATCAATTCGTGCAATTCCCCTGCCCACGTCCTTATGATAAGCTTCAGCAACTCTCAAATTCATTTCTTCAATCATTCATTCTCAACTCCGGTCTCACGTATTTTCCAGTAATATTGGTTATTTTTAATATTGTATTCAATAAACCCCCTCTTTGCAAGATTTATCAGGTTAGTGTTAACAATACTAGGGTGCAAGCGCAGGTTGTAACATAGTGTAGCTAAAGTGGTTTCATTCTTCAGAAGCTCAAACAGGAGCTCACACTCCACAGGGTTACTAACAACTTCTTCAATTAAATCTAGACAATGATCCATAACTCTTGTATACTCAGCCTGGAGCTGCTGCTGCATCTGTGCAAGTTCCTCTTGCCTTATCCTGAGCTCCTTAAGTCTGCTGCTCAGTTTAAGAAAGAAATCCGACGATTCTTCCCTAGCAGAAATCTCCTTTTGCGCAGAAGCTTCTCCGTTTTTCTCCCTGTCAAAAGCAGTGTCTTGAAGTTTCACTGTATAGGCATACGGTGATACCGACACTTCAAGTCGCATATTGTTTGCGATATTGAAGTACTTGCGCCTTTGTTCATCCACACTGCATTCTATAAGTCCTGCCTGCTCAAGTAGACCTAGATGACTTATTATTGCTTTTGGCCCTACTCCCAACCTGCTAGAGATCTCACTGACATAGCAAGGGCGACCTGCAAGAAGTTGAATAATCTTCCTGCGGTTTTCATTCCCTAGAATGTCAAGTAATTTTGCTGGATCCATTTTTCCCCTCTGATAGTTGTCTAATTGTTAAAGCTTAGATTATAAAGCCAAGTTTTGTTATTTGCGTAGTTAGATAGTTAGATTATGACTTGTGCAGTCTTGAGTAAACTCGGACAGTAAAACAAAAATACCTGCCTGAAACTTTGCCCCGAAGACTAGCTGGAAAGGAGTCATAGAAGATACTAACCCATAGTTAGTATTCATAACATATAAATGTTACTGTTGCCAGGTATTCTTGATTTGGAGCTAAAAAATTAGAAAGTAGTAAAATATGTAAAGACATGCTGCTTATTGTTTTCATCAGCTTCTGAAAAGTTCTTCATCGAGTCTAAATCACGCAGAACACTTAAAGGATTTAACTAATCCTTGTCTTCTCTATTTCATTACTCATGAAAAATAATTTATGATATACTGAAAAAGTTTAAAGAAAAGTTTTAGACGAAAATAGGATAAGCTAACGCTTATAATCTCCAGGTAAAGATGCATGCTTTTACGCTTTATCCTATAAATACTATCTCGAAATTATTTCTCAAAATATCTAGATAAGAAATTTACGGGAAGAATTTGAAAAAATTTAAAAATCACTTCTGTTTTTTTGGCTTTGCTTTTTCTTTTTGGTTTTCCTTTTGCTGGCTGAAAACCGAGGGTAAGTGCAGGGCGTAAGATCCTTCTTCTCGGATTGCCATGACTAGTTCTTTTCGTTCAAAGAGGGAGTCCAGATTAAGTTCGTAGGAGCCGGGCCCAAGTATTCTTACGGACTCTACTCTTTCTTCATCTGTATTCTCCTCGGCTTCTGGTTCCTGCTTTATACTTTCCTGCTCAGAAGCAAGAGCCTCATCAATATTCCTGACAACTTCATCCAGAGAGGATTCCAAATCCAGCTTTTGTTCTTCCAGAGCAGGCCTTCCCTGGTTTTCCGAACCTTCGGATTCTTTTTTTACATAAAGGAATTTATTCCAACCGCAGTTTGGGCAGCCGCTTAGAACGACAGAGTCTCCGTCTTCAAAAATGGTTCCGCATCTGGTACATCTGTGGGGCATGAATTCACCGGTATAGATAATGAACGAATTTGTTGTAAGTGATGTAATCATATACTCGGTATTTAGACCAATTGTATCCTAGACCGAGATTTTAAATGAATAGAGAGAGTAGCAAATGACATCTTTGTGGGTACTTTAATAGATACCCTGGATAGATATGTATATTTGTATTTACAGCTTAATGTCCGTTTTTAAACGAAAGAGATAGATCCAACCAGAAAAAGTGAAATATCTTCTTCGGTTGTAGATCCTCTCCGGTTTTCAAGTTAGAAGCATAAGCTATTAGCCTTCCACGAAGAAAGTATGTAAAAAGACTTTTATAAAAGCCTCCAGTGTTTTTTCCCGTCAATGATTTCGGAACTGATCCTACGCACTCTCTCCATCTCTTCCAGAACTTCCGGAAGTCTTCCAGGCTGGGTAATTTCAAAGACAACTGAGTCCAAGGCATGATTTGTGTAAAGGCTATGTTTAAGATCCTCAAAGTTCCAGAGTTTTTTAGGGTTTTTTCTCATGCATTTGGTCAGGATGCTTATCATATCTTCCATGAAGTTCCAGGGATAGACAATCCAGGCCCAATCTTCGAGCCTTTCACCTACATAATCTGGGTCGATTTTCGAATTTCCAAAGTATTGCAACGAAGCAGTTCTAACTTCCATGGGATTACGGCTTTCGACGTAAGCCTTGGCACTCAGCATACTGTCCCCGGTCTCAACAATATCATCTACAATAAGTACTTTTTTCCCTTTCACCACATTCTCCGAAAGGGGATATCGAATGTAAGGTTCGCCGGTATCGATAGCTGTATCTCCTATATAGTGTTCGACTTTCAGACTGGACAGATCATCAAGCCCGAGAAAATCGCAGAGCACTCGTCCAGCAAACCAGCCCCCTCTTGCAAGCGCAATAATCACATCCGGCTCATATCCAGAACGTTTAATTTCTGTAGAGATGTTTCGGCACAAATTGTAAATGTAATCCCAGTTTGTAAGCACACATTTGAATGATTCTATGCAAAGTCCTCCATGATCTGGAATTCGTGCACATGGTCAGGATACTCACCAGTTAGAGAGCATACACTTTCCAATTTCCATACTTAAGCTATATAACTTAGATTATAGACTTTAAGGTTTCTTCT
>JAMXLQ010000134.1 GCA_024280975.1 Methanosarcina sp. | reverse complement strand
GCAGGGAGGAGAAATTGATTTCCTTCAGCATATTCCTGGCCTTTCGGAAAATGAATCTTCTTATGCAGATTTTACTGACTTCGAAAATCTAATAATAAAAGCTGCCAATTCTCTAGGAACAATGATTTTTGAAGTTAAAGAAAAGTTTCTGATAAGCCATATACTTATGACAAAACTTGCCCTTGACACTCTCAATGGATCTGAATATATACACGAAGCCGAATCTCTTGATTAAAAGCTTCGAGAATGGAGTACTGTGATCCGAAAAGTTTCAATCTAGTTTCCGGTCTAGGGAACCCCTGGATTTCAGGGAAGCTGTTATATTGAGAACTCCGACAAAGACATTGTCAGATGAATCTCTCAGCAGGAGAAACGAAAAGGTTTTTGCTATTTTTCAAATGCTTAACTAACTGAATTAAGTGACTGCATCAACAGCTTACTAAAAGCGGTGCTGACCCTGGCTATTTCTGAAAATACTAAAAACTTCAAATTTTAAGGTTTATTTTTCAGAATATATATTTCAAAATGATTTTATTGTTCCAAATTATTATTCTTACGGGTTGTTATAAAAGCAAGTATTCTTTTTGCTGGAATAACTTTAGTAATTAGGGGGTTATTAGTTCATGAAAGGTAAGATAGTTCATGTTATTCTCATAGTTTTACTTTCTATTCTTGGGGCAGCGTCAAGTCAGGCCGAGGCTGCAATTATTACAGTAAATAACAATGGGAGCGGAAACTACACGTCGATTCAGGAAGCTGTTAACAGTGCACAGGATGGAGATACAATCCTCGTAAGCCCTGGAGTATACAGAGAAAATATAAAAATAAACAAGGAACTCACAATTCTCTCAAATCCCATTCTCTCAGGCAGCCAGATTAACCGTATCTATGTTATAGGCGCGGGACCTGACAATGCTATCTTCAGTGTGAACTCAAGCAATGTGACAATAAGCGGTTTTCATATTGCAGGGGTTTTTTCCAGAAAAGATATTTACAACGAGGTTGGACTTTATCTTGAAGGAGTACGAAACTGTTCATTAAGCAACAATACGCTGATGCTTAATGATCTGGGCATTGTTCTTAATAATTCTCAGGGCAACTATGTTAACGGAAACCTTGTAAGCCTTGGGAGTGAAGGGATTATACTTGACAACTCTAAAGAGAATGTACTGTCAAATAATCTGGTAGTAAAAAATAACCAGGGAATCTTACTGAATAATTCTGTTAACAATACCCTTGTTAACAATACCGCAGGTTCAAATGAAGTAGGTGTTTTTCTGCAAACATCACAGGGAAATAAGCTTGTTTACAACCTCATTTTGAAAAATGAATATGGAATTCACTGCCAGGCGGCAGGGTCCAATATTCTTACCAACAACAACCTGTACATTAATGGCATTGGTGTGTATCTCAGAGGCTCATCAAACAATTCATTCTACGAAAATGAATTTATTAACTTCCTGAATGCTGTAGACGAGGGAAACAATGTCTGGAATAGTAGCTCAGCAGGTAATTTCTGGGATAATTATACAGGAGCAGATGTTGATGAAAATGGTATAATTGATACTCAGTACGTCATCAATCAGACGACTGGGGCTATAGATTATATGCCTATGGTAAACAGGATCTCTTCAGGCAATAGTTCCGAAGCTTTAAGCGCCAAATACAATGCCTTATCAACTTTATTTAACAGAAAATATCCTGTGAAATCAGGAAATACCTTAGGAAAAGGTGTTGTTGTCGAGGCAACTGAACTTGGGCAGGTAAACACATCCCTTGAGGAAGGTCCGGTATTTTTGAAACTCGGAGCTGAATGGTGCAGAGCCTGCCAATCCATGAAACCTATCCTCGATGAGCTGGCCTCCAAGTATGGAGATAAAGCAACAATTATGTCCATCAATATAAACAAAAATCCCCAGCTTGCAACTTATTTTGATGTTGGCTACATTCCTGACTCTTCCGTGATTGTGGGTATTGAAAATGGAACATATGTTTACATGCAGCAGGATGGGAATATTACTACAGATAGGGTCAGAGCAAGGATTGTTGGACTGGAAAACAAAGAAGTGTTTGAAAAAGTTCTGGAAAACGCTCTTGTTTACGAAGAAAAAGGCAAAATTGGATAAAAATAACTTTTAACAGGTGAGATTGAATCTCACCTTAACTTCAAAGCTGACTTCTGCCGAAAACAAAAATATTCATTTTTAAAACAGATATTAATTCTTTTTAATGAACTGCCTCGATTATAAAATAGTAACACTAATAACTCCGTAACTTCATAGAGTAAACCAGGCTTTATTTCCTGTGCATGCCGACAGTTTTAGCAATAATCTGAGGTTGACAGTTGTGAATAAAACTACAGGTAAGAATTAAAAAACATGCAGGGAAAAACTCGAGCTTAATGTCTATACTACGAACAAAAGGGGCAAGAAGAATGATTACATTAAACGAGGCAGAGGCAGTTGAAATAAGTTTATCTGCAGTTGACGAAGGAGATGAGAATAGAGCTTTTCAGGCCCTTGATTCTCTTACAGGGATTGCGGCATATTTCCTTTCTGAAAATGGAGAGGCAGATGCCGAGAGAGTTATTCTATCAATTGGGAATTCTGCGCAGGCAGCTGCAGAAAGAGATTTGGAGCTTGTTACCATCAATTCTGTCCTGTCCCTGGGGAAACTGGCAAGGATAGCAGCAGATAAGAGATTAAAGTCCGCTCTGGGCAAGGCCTTCGTATTAATAGGAAAATTGGGAGAAGCAGCGGCTGCACATTCACTTGAAGCAGGCTCAAAGGTTGCTGCCACAACTCTTATGGAAATCTGGAATTTCTGCCCAGAACAATGGGATCAGGAAAAAATAATTGCTTTTTCTTTACTCTTTAAAGAGATAGGAGCTTCTGCCACAAGATGCGATATGGAGGAAACTGTGCTCAGTGCAATAACTGGCCTGGGAGAGATCGGGAAAAAGGTTGCAACAAGAAGCCTTGAACTTGAAACTACTAGCAGCCTGCTTCTGCTTGAGGAAATTGGTAAGCTTGCAGCAGAAAGTTACTTTGATGAAGCCTTGAGCTCAACAGCGCTTTCCATCGAGGAAATAGGGAAGTTATCTTTAAAGAAGGGGCTCAATGATGCAGTTTCGCAGTGCCAGTGGGCACTTGAAACCCTGCGAGTTCAGGCTGAAGAAAGGCTTTTAAATAATTCTTCGATTGTAGCCGAGCTGGCTCTAGATAATTTTACAGATGCCGGCTATACGGATTCCGAGGAGCTGGAAAAATTCCGAGAAATAAAAGCCCTTCAGGAGAAAATCCGATCTACCCTGTGAATTTAGAAAAGAAATCATAATATAAGGTCATCCCAAAACTAATACTATTTCCGAATAGTAAATTTTCAGAATTGTTTTCATAATCCGAAGGTCGGTTGATAAATTCATTAAATTTCTTATTTTTTGTATTCTTTCTTGAGAAAAATTTATAATTTCTCCAGAAGTTTTTGAAAATAGTTTGAAGCTTTCAACCGGGAGTTCTCTTTTATTAGGATATCAGTCTTTAAAATTTTCTATTTTGTTTGGAACCATAAGTTTTAAATAAATTACTAAAGTATTTCTCTAAAGCAAATTGTTTAATTGATCAAAAGTTGAGGTTTCTGAGTGAAGTAGTTATATTTACCGTCTATTTAGTTTGCAGCCAGCATTCAACACATTTGTTCAGGTAGGAGGAAGGTAAGGAGTAGAACCCCTCCCCCTACCGCAGAGGTTGATCTGACTCATGCAGGAGAATATGCCGAAATCCTGCATAAGTTTTTTACTCATATGATATATATTATGCATGAAATGTATTTAACTCTTTCTATTTTGTATATATGTAATTGATCGGGGATCGGGTCTGTAATCGGGTTTGTTTTTGTTTTCTGCCAAGAATTGTAACATAGGATACTATAGACAGACTGAGCGGGAGGAATATTAATATGAAGAGCAGGTTTATATCAAAATCGGCGGTAATAAAAGCTTATATTTTAGGAATTTGGTTGACAATTATCATAATTGCACTGATTATAACTAAAACGGTATCCTATGATAACGTCAAATATTTTTTTTGGGCATTACCAATCTTAATACCTTCGTTATTTTATTCATTTTTGAAAGGAAAACCATCTGAATTATCAATACAAAAAAGTAAAAAGGAACTTTTTTTGCTTTCTATAAGTTTTATTTGTTTAATTGCAACATTTTTTTTGGCAATGATGTCAATGAAAGTTTAAAAACCTTAATTGACGCATACCACAACAGCTTACTAAGAATTATGTGAAATATAACCGAATGTTGTATCCTGAAATGATTTCGCATAATTAAGAATGTAGGCATGTTGTCACTGAGTTGGAAAAACGTAGAGGTTTTAGTATATAACTTGTGCATTTTTTAAGTTTAGCTCTATTACAATTTTACAGAAAAACTTACACACTGCCACTAGTTTTTATTATATTCACTTTTTATGTAAGTATATTATCTTATCCGTTTTACTTTAATATTTTTATTTTATAATTTATATATAATCTGTGTACTTTTCTAGCTTTTTAGTTATTTTTTGTAATTAATTCATCAAAATTTGGTTTCTTGAAAATTCTCGATAATCAAAGGCTTAGAAAAGCTTTTTTGAAATAACAGCTTTGGAGTTTCCGATATATTTTTAAAATTATAGGAAGACTAATATCTGAGTAAACCTATATAAACACTTAAATTCTAAAAATTCGAGCATTTTTTAATGGATTTTACTGAAAAGGGGTTTTAATGTGTTCTCACTGAATGAACAAAAAGCTATTGAACTTGGAGAATCCGGAGAACGAGCAATAAGGGAAGAAAATGAGTATGATGCGCTCCAGTACATTGATTACCTTCGTGAATTAGGAGAAGAGCTACTCAAAGAGAATTTGGAAAATGATTTAAAAAGAGTTGTTATTTCACTCCGGAATATTGGTAACAAAGCCATCCAGAAAAAGATCGAGAATGTTGCGTCCACGACTCTTAATGACCTTAAATCTCTTTCTGAAACTGCACTCGACAAGAATTTCTCAAACGCAATGTGGTCTTTTTCGAAAGCTGTACAGGAGATCGGAAAAGGAGCGGTAAAGTTCCAGATGCTTGAATCTGCAAAAATTGCTCTCGATACTCTTAGGATGATAGGACTAGGTGCTGTTGAAAACAAAATGGAAGTTGTAACCCTGTGGACGACCCTGGCACTTGAAGAAATGGCTTATCTTGCAAATCGGCAGCACCTTGAAGACCTCAGCAAGGAAGCAAAAGAAGCTAGAGAAGAAATTATAAAATCCTCCGAAACCTCAGGGCTTGTTACAAGGGAACAGATTGAAAAATACCCCCAGCTTATTGCCCAAACTATAAGTCAATACTCAGAGCTTCAGAATCTTCAGCCTGCGGGCTATGCGGCCAGGCCCAATGAGGAATTTACAGAAGAGGAATTCTTTGAGGGCGAAGGAGAAAGTGAAGAGAAGGTGCCTGAAACCGAGGCTGCCAAAAAGAAAAAGTAAGCCTGGCAACAGGGAAAATGAGCCTGGTAATCAGCGAAAATCTCGGGCTGTTTACTCAGCCGTCTGTCTTTTTTTATAATTCTTGGAAATTTCCAGAAAACCTTCTATTATCTTCAGCCCATTAGGAGTAAGCACGGATTCGGGGTGAAACTGCAGGCCATATATCGGGTACCGCACATGCTCCACCGCCATAATGCTCCCATCCTCGGCCCTGGCAGTAACTTTTATCCCGGGCGCAGGCTCACCAATCTCAAGGGAATGATAACGACCTGCTTCGAATGGGCCTTCAAAAGCTGAAAATAATACAGATTCCTCATGCAGGATCTTGGAGCTTTTTCCATGCACTGGCCCAACCTTGCTTCTTCGAACCACTCCTCCAAAGGCCACATTGATTGCTTGGTGTCCAAGGCAGACTCCAAGAAGGGGAATTTCCCTGCCCAGCTCCCTGATTATCTCCAGACAATTTCCTATATCCTTGGGATCTGAAGGACTCCCAGGGCCTGGGGAAATAATCAGAGCATCAGGCTTTATCTTCCGGAGTTCTTCTAAGGAAACAGTATTGGGAAGCACCAGAGTATCTTTTTCAAAATAAGAGATATAGTCTACCAGGTTCCATACAAAGGAATCCTTGTTGTTTATGAAAACTACCTTCATCTGAAAACACCTCCTGAGCTCATCGTTTTCAGTATATTCTCTCCTCGTTTCTCTCCTTTAAGCTCTCTTTTCCTAAGAATCCTATTTCCTGGATTTCTTTTCTGTAAAACATCACTGATTAAACTTCTTTCCATAAATTTCACCCCAAAATTGCTTAACAAACTGTTTTAAAGTTCCCCGCCGATTGCTGCAAGCATTGCTCCCATCTTACGTTCGGTTTCCCGAAACTCATAACCAGGATCGGAATCAGCTACGATTCCTGCCCCAGCTTGTACTGACGCTTTCTTGCCCTGTACAAGTATGGTCCGAATTACGATTGCAAAATCGACGTCCCCGTTCCAGCTGTAATATCCGACTCCCCCACCATAGATCCCTCGTGGGAAAGCTTCAAGTTCGGAAATGATCTCCATGGCGCGGATTTTCGGAGCTCCCGATAGAGTTCCCGCCGGAAATATCGCCCTGAAAGCATCGAACTGATCACATTCCGGCCTCAGAGTACCTATAACCTTACTTTCTATATGCTGGACATGGGAATATTTCAGGACTTTCATGAATTCGGAAACCTTTACTGAGCCGCTTTCCGTAACCATTCTTACATCGTTTCTCCCAAGATCGACAAGCATCACATGCTCAGCCCTTTCTTTTTCATCATTCAGCATGTGTGAGGCAAAGGCTTCGTCTTCAGCTTCGTTTTTTCCACGTGGGCAGGTGCCTGCAATCGGATTTGTGATTAGAGTCCTTTTATGGACGGTCAGCAAAGTTTCAGGACTTGCCCCGACAATTGCTAGATCTCCAAACTCAAAAATATACATGTAAGGACTTGGGTTGATTGCCCGAAGTTGCATATAAAGTTCAAAAGGCGACTGTTCGAGCTCGAATTCGCATTTTCTGGAAAGGACTGCCTGAAAGATATCTCCTGCAAAAATATGCTCTTTTGCCTGGAGTACTGATTCCTCAAACCTCTGTCTCCCAGTACTGCAGTCCGAACTAGACGAATCTGAAAGGATTGATCCGCCTGATACTGCTGCTTCTATTGAATCTCCTGAGAGAGCAGCTTCCTTGAGTATATTATAGAGAGTTCCGGCTTCCAGAAGGGCTTTTTCATAGATTTCTTCAGCATCCGAACCCGGATTTACAAAAGGAGTGACCACGATATATATCTCTTCAGTCACATGGTCGAACACAAAAGTTTTTGAAACCAACAGGTACTGGAGTTCCGGAATTTCGGATTTGAAGCCTTTTTCGACCCCTAACCAGCTGTCGTAAATAGCATCATAAGCTGTATAGCCTATGGCCCCGCCCAGGAAGGTCTGTCTGTCAAAACGCTGCGCATTCAGGAGTTCCATCCCGTTTGTAGGAGGAAACGCCAGGCGAAGGGCATCGAAACCATCCTTTCCCTGAGGAATTGGAGCCGTGAACTTTACATTTCCTAGTTCTGAGTTTTCTTTCTCCGGATTCTCCTCCTCTATAGTTTCATGCCCGCAGGTCTCTTTGATTTTCGACCGGATTTCTTCAAAAAAGGGCAAAGCATTAGGGTTTAGGAGTTCAAGGGAAATTTTCCTGTCACCTATTCTAACTACGGCATCAGGATCATTTCCAACAAAGGAGTATCTTGCCCGAGTTTCCTGCTTTTCTACGGATTCCAGCAGGTACGAATAGCCTGAAGTCCCTGAGGCCCGCAGGGTGCGGTAAAGTTCAAGAGGAGAACATGTAACGGTATCGATTCTTGCAAGGAGCTGAATAAAGCCTGGTTGGCTTATTCCTGAAGCAAGCTCTTTGAATTCTTCTTTTCCAAGGTCAAAGGAAAGCATTTGCACACCTCACTTCTTCAATAAAATTTTTGATTTTCACGGCATCTTTTTTCCCACAGGTTTCAACTCCAGATGC
>JAMXLQ010000133.1 GCA_024280975.1 Methanosarcina sp. | reverse complement strand
AAAAACAATATATAAAACTAGGAGCATAAGCAGAGGTTCTAGAAGAGACCAGAAATAACCCAATATTGAATTTTTATATCTTAATTTAAACTCACTCCATGCCAGTTGCCAGATAAGATTCCTGCAGTCATAGAGCTCTTTCAGGTGATCAACAATCATTATTTATCACATTTTTTATTTTTTCATTAAAAATCGAAAGATCAAAGTTTTTTGCTTGCTCAATACATGAAACACCGTAAATTTCAGGTTTACGAGATATGAATTTGACTGCTTCTATAACACGGTTAACATCTGCGTTTATAAGAAGACCCGTTTTTTCGGTTACCGTTTCCTTAAATCCACCTTCATTTACAGCTACTACAGGTTTTCCGCTTGCCATAGCTTCCACAGGCGTCATCCCAAAGTCTTCATCTATAGCAGTGCAGATAAAACCTCTACAACGGGAATAAAGATCAAGTAATTCCTTCTCAGAGACTTCTCCAAGAACCGTTACGTTTTCCGGCAAATTGTCAACAATATTTTTTGCGTAACTTTTTGCATGATCTCCTTCTGAATATCCACCAATAATGACAAGCTTTTCCTCAGGCATTTTCTTGAATGCCTCAATCTGGATTTCTACTCTCTTTTCAGGGTAAAGGCGATTTACTGAAAGCCAGAAATCTCCATACTCTTTACAGGTGAATTTTGAGGTTTCTACAGGAGGATAGATAACTTCAGCATCCCTGTTAAAGTATTTTTTTATTCTTCTTGATGTATTCTTTGAATTAGTTGCAATTTTACAGACATGAGAAAGGTAATATTCGGAAACTGGTCTATGAAGCCTGACCCAGATCCGGAAAAAGATCGAAATCAAGGGGGACTGTCTACTGATAAAGGTCTCGTAAAGATCATAGAAAGCTCGCGTAGGAGTGTGGCAGTAATACAGGTTGGGCTTATGTTTCTTTGCCGCGAAATGTGCCCAATTGCCTGAAAAGATGAAGAAATCGTATTCCTTAGAAAAATCACAGGCTGCAAAGTGAAAAGATGCGGAAATTTGTTTCAGAGGAGGCACTTTTGGAGTTTTTCCCAGGCTGATTATGCGAATATCGGGGTAGCCCATCTTTTTTATGGACTCTATATTTAAGTCAGTAGTAATAACATCGGCGTTGAAGCGCTTTGCAAGCATGAGCACAAGTTTTTCTCCGCCTCCAATGGCTCCGAAATAATCATGAAATATGGCTATTTTCATTGGTTTCTCACTTATTCAGGGTTTTAACAGGTTTAAGAGGCAACTAAAACTAAATCCCGATACTATTTTACAACTTTTGGGAAAACGTACTTACTCGATATTTTAACTTGCGGGATTCCTAAACTATCCTTAATTAATAGCATCAGAGTTTCACATTAGTGGTATCAAACTTTTATTGGTAGCATTAAGACTTTTCAAATCTTTTTATGACTAATATTAGATATTTTTATTAATAGCTTCAGAGCTTCTATTAGTAATATCAGGGCTTTTTATTGATGATACAAATCGTTCATTAGTAGTATCAAACTCTTATAAGTAATACTATGTCTTCCATAAACTAACAGGCTTTCCACAAATAATAACAGATCTTCTTCACGATTTCAACAATTCATTAAGCTCAACGGTTATAAGTATGTTGAGAATTCATATCAACATTAGGAGAGATATATATAATACTTGCCAGATGAGATACGGATCACAAATACTCACATTCTTATGAGATACGGATCACAAATACTCACATTCTTATCTGAATTAAAAAACCTTATAGTTATTAAATTAATTCGAACACTATCAAAGATTACTTACTTAAAAGTATAATACGCAAATAGCTAAAAAACTAAAAGAGATGGTTACAACGAACAAAGGCATGGGATGTCCAGTGGCAAAACGGCCCGCTAATAATTTAAAATTTAGTATTATTGCTTTGACCGCAGTTGTAATAGTTGCTTTTCTCATGCGCATGCTGTCATACGCCTCGGTTACTGCAAACGGAAGCATAAACTTCATTGGATATGACAGCTTCTACCATATGCGGCGCATTTTATACACTGCTTCTAATTTTCCCCATTCCCTTAATTTTGATTCTTACATTAATTATCCTCAAGGTTTTGAGGTAGGGTGGCCGCCTTTTTTCGATCTGTTAGGCGGGCTGCTTGCAAATATTCTGGGAGTAGGAAATCCGAATTTGCATACTGTCGAATTTGCAGGAGCTCTGCTGCCAGTAATTCTGGGAGTTCTGGCAATAATTCCTTTGTATGTTGTAGCTGCCTCGGTATTTGATAAAAAAAATGCACTTCTTGGGGCTTTTATTTTTGCAGTGATTCCAGCGCATGTATATATATCCAGATTTGGAGCAACTGACCATCACGTAGCAGAGACCCTCCTCTCAACTTCAGCCTATGCATTTTTCATACTTGCTTTAAAATGGGCAAGGGAGGGATCCATTTCCCTGACCTCTCTTAGAAATATCTCTTCTGAAAAGAAACTTATAAAACCATTAGCTTTCGCAGGAGCATCCGGGCTTTTCTTCGCACTCATGATTTATACATGGATTGGAGCTCCCATATTCGTGAGCTTTATTTTACTTTATGCATTCATACAAACCACAATAGACCTTAAAGCCGGGGAAAAATTTGACTACCTTCTTATCTGTACTGTTACAAGCATTCTTGCAACACTCCTCTTTACCATTCCCATGTCAGCTTCATCAGTACGTCCTGGCCTAGAAATGAGTGCAATGTACCTTTCATGGTTCCAGGTATTCTATGTGCTCGCCATGTTAGCAGGAACTTTAATTCTCTGGGGCTTTTCTTCATATATCTCGAAAAAAGACCTGGACTGGAAATACTATCCAGCCGTTTTAATACTGGTTTTTGGAGCAGGACTTCTGTCCCTCAGGATTTTTTCCTTCGAATCCTATAATTTCATAATTCAGGGAATAAAGTACTTCCTAGGAATAGGTGAATACTTAGGCACGATTTCCGAAGCTCTGCCCTTATTTTTAGATCAACAGGGTGGACTTTCCTTTTCGCCAGTACTGGGAAGTCTTGGGCTTTGTCTAATTACCACACTGGGAGGCTTTTTCCTACTTGGCCTTGAATGGAAAGGAGAAAAGTCAAAGCCTGAAGGGATATTTTTCCTTCTATGGTCAATCTTTTTCGCATATTTGGCCTTTTCTCAAAGGCGTTTTACATATTTGTTTGCAGTAAATGTCTCAATCCTTACCGCATATTTCCTCTGGGTTCTGCTCGAGTCCCTTGACTTTGAGACTGAAGTAAAGAAACTGGTAAAATCCAGACCAAAAACTGAAAAAAAATCCATACCTTCGCTTAAGGCAGAGACAGAAACAAAGTCAAAAACAAAATCAAAGCTAAAAATAAACAATACATCCGGATCAAAAAAGAATTCTCAACCAGACTACTTCAAAATTATCTCATCCATAGTACTTATAGGGTTTGTGTTTATACCCTGTGTATTGGCGGGATTTGCTTTTGCAAGAGATGATGGCTTGATCGATCCAGGATGGAAAAATTCTCTCACTTGGCTTGAAGCCTCGAGCCCTAAAACCTCCTATTACCTTGAGCCTTCCGGAACCCCCGAGTATGGGGTTTTGAGCTGGTGGGACTACGGAAACTGGATTGTGTACATGGCCAAAAGGCCTGCAGTCTCAAATAATTTCCAGACCGGCATACAGGATTCTGCACTTTTCTTCACAACCGACTCCGAGAAAAAAGCAAATGAGGTTATGGAAAAGCTCAAAGTAAAGTATGTAATAGTCGACAAACAAATGGCAAGCGGTAAGTTTGGGGCTATTGTTGAGCTTGCAGGTAAAGACATCAACAAGTATTTGAATATTGAGACTGTCAGTGGAAATAGCGGTCTTGAGACCGTTGCGACGGCTAAAAAGGAATTCACGAATACCGAAATATACAAACTTTATGATCTTGACGGATCAAATCTTGGAAACCTGAGGCTTGTACATGAAAGTAACGCATCTGATGAAAAGGATAACGAGAGTAATGACGTAAAAGTATTCGAATTTGTTTCCGGAGCCAGACTTTCAGGTACTGCAAGTCCAGGACAAAATGTTACCGCTACCCTTGAGCTGATCTCAAACACAGGCCGAAAATTCACATATCAGAATGAAGCAGTGTCAGACAAGAATGGCTCATTTGAAATAACCGTACCTTACTCGACAGAAAATACAGCAGGTGGAGTCAATGCTCTGTCGGCTTATTCCCTGAAGGCAGAGAAAAACACTACAATCTCAGGAGTCCAGGTAACGGAAAAAGATATTCAGAAAGGAAATCAGATAAAGGTAAAAATTCCGGAGGCAAACTGAGAACCTTCTGAATGAGTGTTTAAATTATGAAAATAGAATTAGATGTTTTAGAAAAATTGAAAGCTTTAGAAAAGTGAGAGAAGGAAAAATCTTATTTTTCGTTTTTCGTTTTTCTTTTCTCTTTTTTCTCTTTTCTTTTTTCTATTTATATTATTTCTTAAAAGATGTTACTCAATATAATGAAACAATGATTTAATTCGTGGGGCTGATCAACTCCTGAATTTCATTCTCCCGCACTTTCGACACCTACTGCACTCAGGAACCTTTTGACCACGGCCTCATTAACCAGCCTGAGTAATGTCTGCCGGTCTTTTGTAGCAGTGAAAACTCCAAGGGGGATCTGGGCTCCAGCTGCGTTTGCATGCCCACCTGCATCTTCGCCGAAAGCTTGGCGCATAATTTCGCCGAGATTAATTCTGATATCGTTACTTCGCCCGGAAATATAGATGCGATCTTCGGTAACTCCAAAAACCACCGTTGTAGAAATCCCCTCAAGGCTCAAGAGGTAATCTGCAGCCTGCGGGAGCGTATCTCTATCTCGTATGTTCCCAACATTTGAGAGAAGGTAACTTCCTATCACCTGCCGATTCCTGATGGCTTCTCCGAGTACTTCAAGAGTTTCGATGGCCATTGAGGGCTGTTCAAGTTGATCTAGGATACCATGGTTCGAAAGGGGGTAAAGGTAAGAGGCAGCTGAGAGGTCTGCAGGATCGGTCTTCCGCTTGAAATCTTGGGTGTCAGTCCGAATTCCATAGAGCAATGCCGTTGCGAGAGTCTTGGAAATATTGATATTTAGCTGCTGGAGGTATTTTGTCATAATAGTAGCCGTTGCCCCGAAGTTAGGCCGGATATCTATGTACTCAGCCTTTATCTCAGTCTCTCCGGGAGGATGATGGTCAATTACAACACCCACGTACGAGTTTGGAGGAACCATGTTATTAACCCCAGGAATAGAGCAGTCAACCAGGGCGATTTCATCGAAGCCTCTGAGGTCATGTTCTTCCATCTTGCCAAGGTCAATTCCAAGCAGGTTTACAAAGGCTTTATTTTCTTGGTGCCCGATCCTGCCGTGGTAAAGGATGCTTGCTTCAACTCCAATGTTTTTTGCAATCTCTTTTAGAGCCAGTCCACTTGAAATAGCATCTGGATCAGGATTATCGTGCATAACAATAGCAAGTCTTTTGTCTCTTATCCCCTTCAGCCACCGTGCAAGTCTGTTGCCCCTGTGGACTGACTCAGCTCTCTCAAGGGAACGGGAAAGGGAGCTTGCAACAAGCTTGGAAGGCATAAAGACATAATCTGCCCCAAGATCTTCCATTTTTTCTTTATTGATAATATCTGAAGCTCGGGAGAAGAGCTGAACATCAGGGTTAATTGCCTTTTTGAAGTTCTCAATGCCCTTCCTGTTAGCCTCATTATTGGAAGTCAGAAAAAGTATAACAACAACGTTTTTAAGGTCAATCTTATTGACGAGCTCAGGATCGGAAATATCGCCTACAATTGCTTCAAAGCCTTCCTCCCTGAGAGTCTCAACCTTGGCTTCGTCTTTATCTACAATAATTACGAGCTTATTGCTTTCCCTGAGCTCTTTTGCAAGCGCAAAACCGACACTTCCACTGCCCAGAACAAGGTATCTGGGTTTGACTGTACTTTTAAGATTGCTATCCGCATCTTTTGAAAAATTAGACAAAAGAAGCCCTCCCTATTTTATATAAGTCCAGACACGTGCAAAGGAAAGCAAACATTTGATCAGAATCCTGCCTGTTCACGTTTTACTACAGTTAGCTAACTATAAGGCTAGCCGTAGTTTTTAGACCATTATTTTTACTAATTAAATACTCTTAAGGAATTATACTTTATGAATCATGCTCTTAAGGAATCAATACTGTTTTTACTGAAAATTTAGTAATCCCGGTATTATATTATATCGGAATGTAACGTATATACTTAATAACATCAAATAGGTTTTCCTCGATGCAAAAATGTAATAAATTATCTCAATTACTCTGAGATATATAATAATTTCTACAATAGTCTAAGCCAGAGAACCGAGGCTTGCAGAAGCATTTGTGTGATTAAACGGATAGCAGAAGACCGCATGAGATAGGCCAGCAGGTAATTACCATGAAGTGTATAAGTTCTTTGAGGATGAAGGCAATAGACAGAAATTGTGAATATCTTGGGCTTCTACCTGTCCAGTTAATGGAAAATGCAGGGGCTGTTATTGCACAGAACGTGCGAGAAAAGCTTGAAAGCGGGAGAGTACTTTTTGTCGCAGGTAGGGGGAACAATGGAGGGGACGCTTTTGTAGCCGCCAGGCACCTTGCAGGCTTTTCAGGATACACTGTAAAAGTAATCCTGCTGGGAAAAGCCAGGGATATAGGAACGAAAGAAGCTTTTCACAACTACTCCCTACTGAAGTTCAGCCGCGTCGAGGTACTCGAAATAACGGATTCAAGCCAGCTTGAAGCTGAGGCTTCGGACTGGTTCTCAGGGGCTGACCTGCTCATAGATGCCATATTCGGAACCGGAATAAAGGGAAAGATAAAAGCGCTTGAATCGATGGCTATCGACCTTATAAACCGGGAAGGAAAAAACGGAAAAAATGTAATCTCGGTTGACATTCCTTCAGGACTCGACCCTGACGACGGAAGCTTTGAAAAAGCTGTGCATGCAGGGCTTACAGTCACTTTTCATCGTATGAAAGTTGGGCTCTTGAGCGAAAAGGCAAAAGAATATACTGGCGTGATAAAGGTTGCCGAGATCGGAATCTTTGCAGACGCCGAAAAATATGCCGGTCCCGGGAATCTGATGATGCTAAACAAGCGGAAATCAGAAGGACATAAGGGCGATTCAGGAAAAATTCTTGTTATAGGAGGAGGGCCGTATTCAGGAGCTCCGGCCCTTGCAGCCCTTGCAGCGCTTAAAGCAGGGGCAGACCTTGTAACCGTAGCAGTTCCGATGCCTGTAGCCGAAATAGTGGCATCTTATTCTCCGAATCTGATTGTCCGAAAACTCTCTTCGGATATCCTCTGTCCAGAAGATCTCTCCATCATTGTGGATCTAATAAATTCCCATGACGTGGTAGTAATGGGAATGGGACTTGGGAGAGCGACAGAAACCCTGGAAACCGTCCGGAAGATCCTGCCCTTTTGCAGGAAAGCCGTTCTTGATGCCGATGCCCTCTCAGCCCTCTCAGGCACTATCTTTGAAAGTCTTGCAGGCAATTGCGAACTGATAGTAACCCCACATGCCGGAGAATTTGCACGCCTGAGAAATCTGGAAACTCCCAAAAGCGAGGAGGCACGTATTAAAGCTGTAAGGGAGTTTTCTGAGGAAAAAGGGATTGTAACACTTCTAAAAGGAAAAATCGATACTATCTCGGACGGAAAACAGATTCTGCTAAACAGGACAGGAAACGCAGGTATGACAGTAGGAGGTACAGGAGATGTTCTTGCAGGCCTTACAGGATCGCTTTTTTCCAGAAATCCCGCGTTCCTTGCGGCAGCCTGCGCTGCATACATAAACGGAGCAGCAGGGGATCTGGCGTTTGAAAAGGCAGGAAACGGGCTTCTTGCAACGGACATTATAGAAAACATTTCTGAAATAATTAAAGAGGCCGATATAGGATAAAAGGGGAGGTAATTTGTATGATACAGGGGATTGAAAGGAAAATTGAGCTGGAAATCGAAAGAAACAGAATAAGAGTTACGATTTTCCACGGAGAAGACGAACAGGTCATAAAACTCAACCTTGAAGAAGCCAGAGAACTTACAGAAGAGCTAGAAAAAGTACTCGAAGACTATTCACAAAGAAAACAAATTAGAATCGACTAATCCGGGAAAATAGAAACTCAAAAGCCAGAAAAAGGTTTGAAATGCCAGAAAAAAGGTAATTGAAGCCAGATAGACTTAATTAAAGAGATCAAGTTCAATCCAAAGTAAAAACGCGGTGATTTTGTGGAAAAGCGATTTACTCATATTGAGTCCGGCAGAGCGCATATGGTAGATATCAGTGAAAAGCGTGAAATTCCGAGACTGGCTCGGGCTGCAGGGGAAATAATACTTTCCGGGGAGACTATAAACAAGATAAAAACCGGGAATGTGGAAAAAGGCAACGTGCTTGCAACTGCGCGGATTGCAGCCATACTTGCTATTAAAAAGACCCCGGAAATAATCCCAATGTGTCACCAGATCCCGATCACCGCTATAGATGTGGATTTTGAAATCGGAGAAAAACTAATTTCGGTTGAGGTAGAAGTCCGAACTGTCGGGAAAACAGGAGTTGAAATGGAAGCCCTCACTGGAGTTTCAGCAGCGCTGCTGACGATCTGGGATATGGTAAAATCGGCGGAAAAAGATGAGAGTGGGAATTATCCCAATACCTCAATACAAAATATCAGGGTGCTCGAAAAGCTTAAAGGGTAAAGCCCAAGGTAAGCCCACTAAAAATAAGCTTTTTAAAGGATGGGATATATCAAGACGGCAGACTGAGGTATATATCTTGAAGATCATAGGTGGACCAGCATCACAATTACTTGCCAGCCGCACTGCTCGGGCTTTAGGAACAGAGCCTGTACTTTGCGAGTTTAATCGCTTCCCTGACGGGGAACTTTATCTCAGAATCGCCGAAGAGACCGAAAACGAGCATGTGACCTTAATTCAGAGCACGCCTACCGATTCGGATCTTGTTTCCTTACTTCAGCTTATCGATGCTTGTGAAGGGGCAAGAGAGCTCAATGTCGTGATTCCATACATGGGATATGCCAGACAGGATAAGAAATTCAAGCCAGGAGAGCCTATCAGTGCCCGTGCAGTTGCCCGCTGCATCAGAGCTGACAGGATCTTCACGGTAAACATCCACGAAAAAAGCGTGCTTGAACATTTTCCTAGCCCAGCATACAACCTTGACGCAGCTAAACTGATTGGGAAGCATATTGCAAGTCTTGGCATGGAAAACCCTCTTCTGATCGCCCCCGATTCCGGAGCTGAGAGACTTGTGAAGAATGTATCTTCAGGGCTGGGCTATGATTACGATCACTTGGAGAAAACAAGACTGAGCGGAGATACAGTCGTAATCAAGACAAAGAATCTCGATGTAACAGGCAGGCAGATTGTCCTTGTAGATGATATGATCGCTACAGGCGGGACAATGGCCGAATCTATAAAGATGCTAAGAGCTCAGGGAGCAGCCGGAGTTCATATTGCCTGCGTACATCCTGTACTTGCAAGGAACGCAGCTTTAAGACTCTTCAATGCAGGCGTAAAGGACATAATCGGAACCGACACCCTTGAAAAAGCCGAGAGCAGGCTGAGCGTGGCTCCCTTGATTGCAGATGCCCTCAAAGGGCCTTGATTAAATACTTGAATTTTATTACCGTTAACTATTTTTTATATTCTGTTGTCTTTAGTACTATGACCCTTCCAGAAGTCTGTCCACTTGATGAAAGCCAGATATGCAAAGGGCGGGAGTGCCACCTCTTCTGCCTGGAGTGGAGAACAAAAGAACCTACCTGCCTTATAGGCTACAACACAACAAGTAAAATTAAATCCGGGAAAGCTGATCGTAATAAGGATACTTATGCTGAAGAAACTTTCCGTAAATTAGGTAGGCACCCCCTCTCTAAAAGAAAAAACGTCTCTGAAAAAGGAGACTGGACCCCCACAAGGCTCACAGAAAACCCTCCTAAAAGACATGTAGAAAGGAAAGAAGAAAGTTTTACTCAGAGTCGGCCTTTCCAGGAAGCAGCTGTAAGGAAGCCTGACCCAAAGCCAGAAGGAAATTATGAAGAAAAGCTAAAAGAAAGGTGCACTGCTGTTGATGCCGAAAAAGCTTCCATGCGCCTGGGATCCAGATTGAAAAAAGAAGTACCTGAACAGAATCAAGTTATATGTGCAAAAACACAGCCAAAAATCCAGGAAAAACCAAGAACTCCGGAAAAAGTCATTTCAAGAGATAAGCACACAACAATTTTTGCAGCCTTTGAGACCGATAAAAAAGATAGCTCTTGCCTATCAGGGAGAGAGGAGAAAGCAAAAAAATCCCCTGAAAGCAGGGAAAAACGTAAGAATCTTGATGAAGTGATGGAAATAGACCTTCCTGATACTCACAATGATGATTTCTGGAGGTAATTCGCCTTCTTCCCGAAAAAGGTGACTCAGATACACAGTTAGACGTTCAGGATAAGGATCTCTTACCCATAAAGAAAAAAATCGTTTACTTCACTCCGGCGTTCCTGAAATAAACTAGCCAGGCTCTTTTAAAAAGCCAGATGCATTGGATTTTAAGGCACTGATTATGGTTATTAACTATTAGCATAGAAGGAATTATAAGGAAATCAATTGCATGCCTGAGGGAGTCTTTTGATATTATAAGACTCTCGTTTTTCATGCTGCTTAACTTTCATTTTGCGTGCCCGGGAAGAAAAGAAAAAAAGGATATGATGATTCAGGATGGACCGCCAGACATACCAGATAATATACAGCTCACTACATGACTTTAAAGATGTCTTCCGCCTTTCGGAGGAATATTCTAAACCTGTAGGCATGCTTGCAACAATTCTCAACCAGAAAGTCGTGAAGAAAACGAGGTTTAAACACAGGAAGGTTTACTCCAGAGAGAATGAACTTTTTTTAAAATGGAAGCAAGGACGTACTATTCTTGACCTTGCAGAATATACAGGCTTTCCTCCGACCCTTATGGCATCGCTCATTATGAAAAACTGTGAGATCTCCAAGAAAAGTATAAACTGGCTTTTCAAAAATGTGGATTTAATCGAAAACCGCCGCCTCAAAAAGGAAGTCAAAAAAGCCCTTGAAGCAGATCATTTTTTCTCCCCTCATGCCCATGAGATGCAGTGTAAGAAAGGAGAAATGGGAGAAGCAGTTATTCAGAAATGGCTTGATGATAGGGAAATTTCATATTGTACTGAAGCAGACATTAGGGCTAAAGGAGACGGCAAGACTCCGGATTTCGTCCTGGCAAATCCTGTATGTATAGATAATCTTCTGGTCAACTGGATTGAAAGCAAAGCCCTCTTCGGGGATGATTTCGAACACGAGCACTATTCGAAGAAACAGTTCCGAGAGTATGCAGAGATCTTCGGAGAAGGTATGGTCGTTTACTGGTACGGCTACCTTGAAGATCTTCCTGCTGAGGGCTACCTTGTAAAGAGCTACAGCTTTTTTGAAGAATATAAAGATGAAGTTGACGAATTATTTAATTATCTTGTATACTGGTGAACCGCAAGCCTTTTCACAAGCCTTTTCAAAAAAGGCTTGAGCGAGAACATCTCTAGCAACATTTGAGTTTGATAGCCTTATCCCCAAACCCTATAGGCGTGATCGCAAGCCTTTTCAAAAAAGGCTTGAGCGAAAACATCTCTGGCAACATTTGAGTTTGATGGCCTTATCCCCAAACCCTATAGGCGTGATCAACCGGCGCAACGGTTGCGGCACAGCGGTTGTATTAAAGCTTTACAATAGACGACATATTTGTAATAGGGTCTTTTTCTACCTGAAAAACATGGTCTGCCGAATCTATAAGAGACTCGTCATGGGAAACTACAATAATCTGACCTACCCCTATGTTGCGCATCATGTCTATGAGTTTTAAAAGCTGTTTTACATGCCCGCGGTCCAGAAAAACGGTGGGTTCGTCAAGGATCATGGGTGGAAGACCATCTGCTCTGTCTCCGCCAAAGCCTAGAGCAAGAAGCCTGTAAATTGCACAGCGCAGGATAAGGTTAAAAATCGCACGTTCACCCCCACTCAGGAGTTTAGGTTCAAGGGGAGTGCCATCTTTTCTGTAAATCGTAAAGTTGTATTCCGGATCGAGTTCTATATGGGAATAGGCATTGTTTGCGTACATGAAGCTAAACATTTCATTCACAAGAGTGGAAAGAGCCC
>JAMXLQ010000132.1 GCA_024280975.1 Methanosarcina sp. | reverse complement strand
ATAAAGTATGCCTTTAAAAGTTCTTTGCTGGAGATTAGTCCATACAGAAAAATGTTGAAGAGACTTTTTATTATTTTCTAAGTTTTTGACTGATTACAGTCAATTACGAGTGAAATTAACGATAATCTCAGAAGATATTAAGAAGTCTCCTTTTTTGTCTTTGTAGAAATTCTCTGAAATTAGAGGGAAGAAAAGCTACTCTTTACTCTATAATTAGTACTATTAGATCATGGGCAGTTTCGAAGGTTATGTTGTAAAAATTTTCTTCTCGTACTTTGAGACTGCAATTAGTATCTTTATGTACTATTTTTAGGGGAAGATAATTACTAACTTTCCTAATTGTGAAGGTTTTTGCTTGTTTTGCAAAGTAATCAGATTTTTTGCAACGGAACCGTTTTTGCTGTCGTAATTCGCCACATAAACTTTTTTCCATCCGGAGTGACTGCAATTCCATCAGGACCAGCACCTACAGATACTGTACCTATAATCTTGTTAGTCGCTGTGTTAATTATGAGCCGATCCCAAAACTCTAAATTGCTTTTCTAAATCCTGTATTTCGAATAATCAATCAAGTTTCTGATCATGAAAACAATCCTAAAAATTCTTGATAATTAAGAATTAAATGACTTTTGGGATCGGCTCTATAGATACTTCATTGCTGTCGTAGTTCGTGATATATGCAAATGGAGATTTATTTACTTCTCCTGTATTTTCAGTTATCGCAAAGGAGGAAAAGCTAAACGCTTTAGATTTAAAATATACATAATTATTATCTTTCCCGACTTTTTTAGTGTAGAGAGGCACCCAACTTTTATTATACCACTGGAGGGTTATCAAAGATTCGTTGACATTATTATCTTTAATCCATGCTTTTTCAACTTTGAACCCTACGAATCCATTTTTAAGGGAAGTAGGAAGCCCTGCTCCTTTATACCCTACTCAGATGTTAATATACTGATATATTTTGCCAGTATGTAGTTCTGGAACAAAAACCGAGAGTGGAAATACCAATATGACAAAAGAGATAGCAGAATCAGTTATTGGCTTGTTAGCATTAGGATGTTTCTTTCCAGTGATATGGATTATGTTATGTATAAGGATGGGGTCGATACCTTGGTCTTACCTCTGTGTGATTAGGGGAAAGAACAGTAATCAAAAAAGAAAACGAAAAGGTATAGAGCAAATTTTACAGAAATTAAGGCATGCTGCTTCTTATAAGCTTTTTTTCAAAGAAAAAAGAAAAGAATATAACTTGCAAAGTCAAAAAGCAAATAGGGCTTGCAGCCAAGTACCGCATTGGAATTCGTTCCACAACACCAGTTTGCAAGCCCTTCCTCGAGTATTCTATTTTCTTTTTAGGAAAAGTCTTCACTTATTGATTTTTCAGATATGTAGCCAGGTCTGGGTATTGTGTAGTTAACAGGGTTTTACCTCCAGACAAACGCCGTTGAATGCTGAAAATTTAGCACAGGCCAGTAGACTACATAGTACCATTAATCGCACTAAATACTTAACTGTTTAAGAATAAATTTAATCTATTTAATAACAATGTGCTTCTGCAAATTATATAAAGCAGATTATATATAATAGATCAAAATGAGTAATAATATTAAAAAATATTAATCTATTCTTACTGCTCATTGAAAGTAGGCATATCACAATCAGAATGAGGAGCTAAAGGGGAAAATGAAAACAAAAATGGAGCAATTCCCTGCGAAGAATCCAAATCCAGTATTAAGTGTAGGAAAGAATGGAACAATTCTTTACTCAAATGAAGCAGGTGAACCCTTATTAAATGAATGGGGTGTGAGGGTCGGAGAAAGGCTACCTCCACATATTGAAAACGTTGTGCAAAGAGTATTTTTCCGGAACAGCCAAGAAAAAACTGAAGTTAAAGCGAAGAATAGGATATACTCGCTCGCGCTTCATCCTTTACCCGAAGAAAAATGTGTAAACATCTATGGATTCGATATAAGTGATCGAAAAGAATTTGAAGAAAAACTTTGGGAGAGCGAAAAAAGGTATCATTTACTTTTTGAGAACATGCTGGATGGATGTGCATACTGTAAGATGCTTTACGATGACTGTGGACACCCTGTAGATTTTATCTATCTTGATACTAATATCGCGTTTGAAAGATTGACCGGCTTGAGAGATGCAAATGGAAAGAGGGCTACTGAGGTAATTTCAGGAATAAAAGAGATGCATCCAGAGTTGTTTGATATTTATGGTAGAGTTGCATTGACAGGTCAGCCTGAGAGGTTTGATATCGAATTCAAGCCTTTGAGGATGTGGTTCTCAATCTCTGTGTATAGCACAGAAAGAGAGCATTTCGTAGCTGTTTTTGATAACATTACCGAACGCAAGAAGGCAGACTATGCATTACGGCAGAGCGCTGAGACTGCCCGCCAGCGGGCTGAAGAGTTGGAGAAATTAATGGATATGGTTCCTGCCGGAATTTGGATATCCCAGGATCCAAAATGTCGCTCGATAATCGGTAATAGAGCAGCTGGCGAGATGTATGAGACGGTGAGTGGCAGGGATGTTTCCGCAGGCACGACAAGTGGAAAGGTGCTCAACACCGAGCGTCGTTGGTTCAAGGACGGTCGGGAACTGAAGCCGGAAGAGTTACCTATGCAGGTGGCTGCTTCCAAGGGAGTGGAAGTATTAGATTATGAAATGGACGCGCTGTTACCTAGTGGACGGCAGATTACCATGTTCGGCAACGCCAGGCCGTTGTTCGATGATAAGGGCCAAGTCCGTGGATGCATCGCTGTATATATGGATATCACAGAGCGCAAGCGAACTGAGGAAGCTCTTAAAAAAGCACATGATACTTTAGAAGAAAAAGTTAAAGAACGCACAGTAGAACTTGAGAAAGCTTACAATTCATTGAAAGAAAGTGAAGAAAGGCTTGCCGAAGCTCAAGAGATCGCCCATATAGGCAACTGGGAGCAGAATTTTGCAATTAACAAATTGCATTGGTCCGATGAAATGTTTCGTATTTTTGGAATAAAACCTCAAGAATTCGAAGTAAATTGTGGCTTATTTTTAAATTATGTGCATCCAGATGATCGAGGCTCTGTAGAGAATGCTTTTAAGGAAGTTTTAAAAGGAAAAAACTTTGACACTGATTTCAGAATAGTTCCAGCTCATGGAGATGAACGTATAGTCCATGGGAAAGGTGGAGTTATTTTCGATGACAATAATAACCCTGTTTGAGTCAGAGGGACGACTCAGGATGTTACTGAACATAGAAAGGTAGAAGAGAAAATTCAGTACTTAGCAAATGTTGTGGAGTCATCAACTGATGCTATCGTAACAGTGTCTCTTGATAGTATTTTTACCAGCTGGAATAAAGGGGCAGAGCAGATTTTTGGTTATGCAGCTGATGAGATTCTGGGAAAAAAAGTATCAATACTCGAACCAGAAAATCTTAGAGTGGATATAAAACAGTTAGTTGAACAGGTTAAGCGAGGAAAAAAGATTAAACACTACGAAAGTTCAAGGTTGAAAAAGGACGGTACTATAGTAATTATTTCGGGGACTCTTTCCCCAGTTTTGGACACGTCTGGAAAGCTGGTTGCTATTTCGGCTATTGCCAGGGATATTACCGAAAGAAAAAGAACAGAAGAAACTCTCAGAAATTTTGAAATTGCCCGTAAAAAGGAAATCCATCATAGGATCAAGAACAATCTCCAGGTAATTTCTTCTCTTCTCGATCTTCAGGCTGAAAAGTTAAAAGACAGAAAGAATATCAGTGATTCAGAAGTTCAAACCGCTTTCAAACAAAGCATGGACAGAGTTCTTTCCATTTCTTTTATACATGAGGAATTGTATAAAGGTAAAAACAACGAACTGCTTACCTTTTCACAATACGTAAAAGAGTTCGTTGAAAATCTAATTCTAACATACAAGCTCGAATCCGATGTTAGTTATAATTTTGATCTGGAAGAGAATATTTTCTTAGATATGGATACTGCTATACCACTAGGGATAATTATCAATGAACTTGTTACTAACTCCTTTAAATATGCATTTTCTGGCAGGGATGAAGGAGAAATCAGAATTAAACTCCATCGAGAAGAAGGAGAATCCAAGATAAAGGACGGTAAGAGCACAACTTTCATCCTATCTGTCGCAGATAACGGAGTAGGCATTCCAGAAGACCTTGAGATTGAAGATCTTAATAGCCTTGGGCTTCAGCTTGTAACTACTCTTGTAGAACAGTTGGATGGAGAACTCGACTTGAAAAGAGACAATGGTACAGAATTCATTATTAGGTTCTCAGTAACTGAAAATGAAAATCCATTATCAGTAATAGCACCTTAATTTCACTCATTCTCTTTTAGGGTTCTGTTGCAAAAAATCTGATTATTTTACAAAAATAAGTGAAAAACTTCACAATTAGAAAAGTTAATCATTCTCGTCACCCGGAAAATAGTACATAAAAGTACCAATTATAGCCTCAAAGTGCAAGAAGAAAATTTTTGCAACATAACTAGTATTTTTGCTTCTAGATCTCTAGACGCCTCCCGTGGATCAGCAATCATGATATAACTATACTTACGATCAAATACACCATTAGCCCATCCCAAAACCAAGTTTATTTCTCACATCAAAAAGAATTTCAGAACAAATTTCGTAACTGGAGACTCGATTGGTTATGGGGAATTTGAAAATTAGGAGACTCAATTTTGAGTTTTGGGATAGACTCGATATATAATAAAAACGCGCTCTGAGGTCTCATATCTTTCTTATTGTTGCCTTTGTGCAATTCTTCCTTT
>JAMXLQ010000131.1 GCA_024280975.1 Methanosarcina sp. | reverse complement strand
TTTTAATTATTGTCTTGCCGACTTCTATCGGTTGACAAGTTGAAGCATTGATTTATTTAGAAATAAACATACTTTTCAGAGAAAAATATCAAATATATAAATTTACTTTTAGAAAACAAAAAATTTTATTTTAAACAAAAATGGCAATTTACCAAAAAAAGTGCGACAAGAAAATTTTTGCAACAAAACCCCTAGGAGAGGTTCCTAAATTTTATTTTTTATAGGACTGACGCGGTTGAAATGGAGAATTAAATAATGTGACGTTAAAAGCTTTTATTCAAAAATTTAGGTATGCCAAAACATATATATGTTTGGAGAGTTTCAATCGTAATGGTATTGCGTGCAATGGAAGGGCGGAAGGATATTAAAAAAGACAATTAATGCTATTGAAATAAACATTTTTGTGACTTGCTTTAGAGAAAATTTGTCTTATTTTTGTATATTTGCGGTGTTCAAACAAAAATATGTACTTCATAAACTAAGAATAGATTGATTTCGGTTTAAAAATGTAAATGTACCTTGTAAGAGAGATCATTATGAGTTCTCAAGATCATCATGTATCATCCTTTAAAGATAAAATAAAATCCAGCTGGCCTTATACTCTAGCTGTTACAATAATCGCTTTTATATCTCTGCGAATCAAAACACTTCCCGCAGACACTGTATTCTTACCAAACGGTGTTGTAAGGTTTGTAGGCAACGATGCCTGGTACCATATACGACTATTATATTTTCTTCTTCAAAATTTTCCCAACAGGTTGTTTTTCGACCCATGGACTAACTATCCTTACGGTACTTACAATCATTATGGTCCATTATTTGACTACATGTTGGCTATTCCTTCACTGATTTTAGGCCTGGGTCATCCCAGTTCAGAACTGGTTAACACTATAGCAGCATATTTTCCTGCAATAATAGGAGCTCTTACAGTTATCCCGATTTATTATATAGGAAAATACCTTGGAGGCCATAAGACTGGAATACTTGCTGCGATTTTAATGGCCTTTGCCCCTGGAGCGTTTTTAGCACGTTCAATGATCGGTTTTACTCATCACCATTCTGCAGAAACTCTATTCAGTACCTTTTTCATAATGTTTTTCATGCTGGCATTGATGTCGGCAAAGAAGAACAATATAAGCTTTGATCATGTATTTAATAAAGAATTTAATGTCCTCAAAGAACCTTTAACATATGCTGTTATGGCTGGTGTCATTTATTCAGTATACCAGCTTACATGGGTAGGGGGTTCTCTCTTTGCATTGATTACTTTGGTTTATGCTGTAGTACAATACTTTATTAATAACTTACGTAAAGAGTCGAGTGACTACCTTGGGATTGTAGGAGCAATAACATTTTTACCAAGTGCAGTACTTTTGTTGCCCTCCGTCCACCCTCAAATTGGATTTGATATCTATAATTATTCCTGGTTCCCTATAGTTGTGGCCTTGGGGACAGTTGCCGGTTTTGCGTTCTTAAGTTTCATTGAAAGAACATTCATAAAGAAAGGTTTTAATTCCTATTACTATCCGCCAGTGATAATTGGAATTGGCATCATTGGATTGATAGCATTAAGTATAGTTGGACCGTCGCTTTATTCCACTATAATAAATGCCCCCAACGCAATTTTCGGAATTCCAACCGGTGGGGCAGCTACAATCGGTGAGATGTCTTCTATGTTTTATCAGGGAGGCGTTTTCACCCTATCTATGGCTTATGCTAATTTTACTGCTCAAGCATTCTTTGCTTCTCTTCTAGGACTACTTATCTTGATTGGAAGCAATATTCGAAAGCCTAAGCCTGAAGAGGTATTAGTTATTGTATGGAGCATTCTAATTTTCTATGCAACTTTCAGTCAGAACCGTTATGCATACTACTATTCAGCGAATGTTTCAGTTCTTAGTGCCTATGTTGGAGGTCTTCTGCTTGAAAAGGTAAAATGGAATGAACTTGATGAAAAGTTCAAAGCCAATGTAAAGTCATATGCAGATATCCCAAGCTTTCTTAAGTTTGTTAGAGTAGAACAAGTCATTGCAGTCTTAGGAATATTAGTTATCTTAATTTATCCTGTGTATGGATCTGCGATGCAACAGGCAACTGGATCCGTCGATCCTCCTGATGCTTGGATAGAAGCGGGCCAATGGCTTCGTGCAAATACTCCAGATCCTGGAATGGACTATAATGGTATCTATGATCCTCCAAAAAACGGACAAACTTTCAATTATCCTAATACAGCATATGGTGTTATGTCGTGGTGGGATTACGGTGATTGGATCGAAATCTTTGGACATAGAATGCCCAATGCCAATCCTATGCAGGAAGGCATAGGCGGGAGAAGAGGAAGTATTAACGAAACAAACGCACCTGGTGCAGCTTCATTTTTCACGGCTCCATCAGAAAAAGAAGCAACTGCAATTCTTAAAGCTATAGACCCAAGACCAGATAAAATGGGTGCACGTTACATTATGTCTGATGAAAGAATGGCTATTGATATATTCAGTGCAATGACTGCTTGGACTCTTGATACTGATGGGTACTATCAGCCTTATTGGACAAGTAGCGGGTATGTGAGCATACCTTCTACTCGGTACTTTGATTCCATGGAGGCAAGGCTGCATATTTTTGACGGAAACGGCTTGAAGCAGTACCGTATGGTTTACGAGACCGAGGCCTACCAAACCGACGAAACTATGTATAAACAGGTCTATAATTTCGTATTTGGAGGAAATATTCCCGTAACAGACACAGGCTATGTCAAGATCTTCGAGTATGTCAAAGGTGCAAATATAACCGGAACAGCTTCCCCCAATGAAGCGATTAAAATAGACACTACAATTCGCACAAATCAGGGAAGAAACTTTGACTATTCACAGTCAACTACTGCAGATTCTCAGGGTCGATATGAATTTACAGTGCCTTATTCAACAGAAGGTCCTATTGCAGGCCAGACTCAGTTTGATACAGCACCTTCAGGTCCTTATGTAGTGAGTTACAGTAATACGACAAAAGAAATAAGAGTAAGTGAGGAAGCCGTGTTAAAAGGAGGAGAGAGAAAGGTCTAAAAAATATTGAATGTGCCTTTCTGTCTCTTATTATAGAGATTTACCGGAAGGATGAGCTTTACATCACAATATTATGTTTAGATTCATAACATTATTTTATAGCTAACTTAATGCTTGAGCTCATCCCAAAACCAATTTTCTTCTTAAATAAATTGAAGCATAGAGACTAAAAATCGCTAATTTAAGGGCACATTGGTACGTTTTCTTTGAGAGTTTAGAGGCATAGTTATTTTCTTATTAATTATGCTTGTTCTTTTGTATTTAATTACGCGCAATAATACCCAAAGTAAATAAGAACTTATCCAAAAAATCAGTAATGTATGTTGAAATCACAATAGGTCTACTATAATACTAGAGTATC
>JAMXLQ010000130.1 GCA_024280975.1 Methanosarcina sp. | reverse complement strand
GAGGCCATCCCAAAACCAACTTAATTCTCAAAATCATAAAATTTTTAGAATTGCTTTCATAATCTGAAGCTCAAGTAATGATTGCAAATTCGAGATCTAAAGAAACGATTTTGAGTTTTGGGATAGGCTCGTGGAGAAAATTTCTTGTTTCGTACTAGACAGTCAAGTTTCGGACAATTTTCCTTGATCCATAATTCACTTGAAAAACTTACTTTAATAAGAAAAATCCCTTCCTAGAGTAAAAGACCACTTCGAGAAAAAAAGGCCCTGCAAAGGGCTCCTTATAAATCTATAAATTACCGAGTTTCACTCTCACTTTTCTTGACAAACGTACTCGGGGAAGATTTCAGCAGACCGCCCGCAGGAAAAATATGAGCTTATTCCATAACTCAAACTTCTTCTCCAAATCTCGAATTCGGAATAATCGATGAGTTCCTAATCACGAAAAATAATTCTGAAACTCTTATTGATTTTTGGGATGAGATTGGTTCTGGTATGGTATAAACTCTGTAAATAGTCATGTTTGAAGTATTATTTGTTTTAAAGATCTAATTAATCCGTGACTGTAATAATGTTCACATAATATCTGCTGTTATAATACCAAACTATTATCAAAGAGCGTCGTCTCCGACTTCTTTAGTGCGGATTCTCATTACATTCTCTAGTGGTAGCACGAATATCTTGCCGCTTCCGATATAGCCGTCTATATCTTTTGATCCTCTTTCTATCGCTTCAATTGTCGTTTGCAGAAAATCATCTTTCACCGCAATTTCAATCTTGACTTTATCAAGCAGATTTGCTTCGTATTTTTCAGTTTTAGTTCTATCAACATTCAGATGTCCTCCCTGGGCACCATATCCAGAAACAGATGACACTGTTAGTCCGTGTGCTCCAATTTTCTGAAGCTCTTTTTTGACATTGTCAAGCTTTTCCGGTCTTATCATTGCAATTATATATTTCATTGTTATCATCACTCAGCATCCGATTTCCTGTTTTATTCTATTTATAGCCTTCATATTAAAAATTAACGAATTTCTCAGAAAATTAATAATGATGTCAACAATTTAAAAGTATTTGAGTACAAGTTCATTCAAAAACCAATTTTATTTACGCATCGATAAGATTTTCAGAATTACTTTCATAATCATAAGGTCATTGACTATTCAAAATTAGAGATTTAAGGACGTAATTCTGAGTTTTTGGGTGAGCTCATATTTTAAATGATTTGGTGTGGAAGAAAAGTTCACTTCAATCAAAAAGACCCTGCAAAATATTAATTCTCGTCTGTAAAAGGTCACGAGTTAAAAGAAAAATGTATTTCGAGTTTGTCTATACTTAAAAAAAGTATAAGTCCGCTTGAGTGAAGCAGAATTCGGCCGAAACCGACACCGTGCTGCCGAAGCGGAATTCAGTAGGATCATATTTCTGCTAAGATGGAAGAAAACTTATTTTTTCTCGATTACCCCACAGACAATACGCGCGCCACTGTTGCCGGAAGGATTGGTCATCTGATCGTCAGGGTCAGCATGAATGACCAGTGAAGTGCCGCTGTCTGTAAATAGCGTGGTCGGCCCGGGTGACAGCGTTACACGATCGGTGGTGACATTTATATGTCCCGTACCATCCTTGCCCACTTTGAGGTTGGACAGATCACCGGCATGTGGGCCTTTTGGGTTGTTGAGACCATGCTCTTTGCCCAGAGGGTTGTAGTGTTCGCCAGCAGAAGTGAACGACGGACAAATGCATTTCCCTTTATTGTGGATATGGATGCCGTGCAGACCCGGTTTCAGGCCTTTCACGTTGACGTTGATATGAACTGGGCCATTGGCTTCCTCAGTAAAGGTGGCCAGCCCCACGGTATTCCCCTTCGCGTCCTTCATGACAGCTGTGGCACTATATGTGGCACTTTCATGGGCATAGCCCGTAGTTGCAAACATCAGCACTGCCGAGATAATCACTAGTAATACCAATCCAGCTTTCATCAGCTTATTCCCCCGAAAGATGACAATTTTGGTGTGAAAGAAGCTTGCCCGTTAAAGATCATGGATGAGACGGATACTGGTCTCCTACTCTTTAACTGGTCATGTAGAATGTCCTATCTCCTCTCAGATATCCCTTCTCCGTTCCTGACACCATAGTGTATTTGTGTTGCGATAACATATCGTTTGCATGCCGGAAGTTAGCCATTCGAAGAATGTTGGGTAAACGTACGCTTCTTGTAAACATACGTTTAGACAATACATGTCCATATAGTATAAAATTGTTTTTATAAAACTATACATATATTATATCTCAAATGAGAGAACCCTTTATAGTAAGGTCTTATGGACAAATAGAAATGCCTGAAATTCAAACTCCTGTTGATTCCGATAAAGTAAAATTGCCGGTCCTGAAAAATGCGTATTCTAAATCTGCAAAAATCGCGGGTTTTTAGATTCTTTTTTCTTAACAAACGTATTCAGGGAAGATTCAGCAGACCGCCAGCAGGAAAAACACATTTAGTTGAGTTGGAAATAGAGAAAATTTCTGTTTCATGTTATGCGGTTCAATTTTGGATAGATTCGATGAGAATAAAATTCAATTAAGAGGTTTTCACTTTAATTCGAAAAATTACTGACCAGATAATGCAGGAAGATCTATTTTTACCCTCCCAATGTAATATCTTGATCTTGATAAAATTCTAATGCATTGAATAAATGTTCTGGCTTAAAATCTGGCCACATTTCATCGACTACATATATATCTGAGTATACCGTTTGAACTGGAAGCATTCCACTGAGTCTGCGTCTTCCTCCCCAGCGAATAAGTAAGTCTATTCTTGGAATTTCTGCTGATGCAATGTTTTCTACAATTTTTTTACTATCTGATGAGTTCTCAAATGCATACATTAAATCCCAATACCAGCCATAATTTATCAAAAAATTTATTTTTATTTTACCTTTCCCAACTTTAGTTTTCTTTGTATATGCAAGCAATTCCTTTGGAAACATGTCCGAATTAGTATTCCCGACTACTAATATTTCGGCATCACGTTTAGAAATCTCGTGAACTGATTTTATACAGGCGTCTACAAATGCTTTTCTTTGGACTGAAGGCCTTTTTGTGTTATCTTGAGTAAATCCAAAAAATGTAACTTCATCTATTCCAACTTTTGCGCATATATCATAGACTTCCAAGCCCGGAATTATTCCATTATTATATCCTTCATGTTTTTCTAAGCCTCTAGCCAGAGCCCATCTTCTGTTACCGTCCGGTATTATAGCAATATGCCTTGGTAATCTTTTAAATTTTGGAATATCCAGAAAATCCCCCGTATATATTTGCCTAGGATGCTATAAGTAATCTTCATTTGGATTCGGTTACGAATCTTGTACACAATTTTGAGCATCATATATGTAGCGATTTTCCAATATTATCATGTATAAAGTAAAAATAGCACTTTTACTTCTAATAAAAAGTTGTAGAATATTTATTAAACTGGAAAAATTTCTATCAAGAGTTGAAATGTATTTGTAGAAATATAACTATTATTATTCGATCATTATCGAAAAAATAGCTATTATCATTCAATCTGCTCAAGTAGAGAGGAAACAAGATTTTGCTGGCTTATAAAATCTCTTTTAAATCTTAAGAATATCTCAGCGTTATCATCCGACGGTAACCGTTCGCTCATTTCGATCCATTTTTTGACTATTTCGAACTTATCGTCAAAAAAAGCCAATTTTTCAGGCGAAAACTCCTTAATCAGGTTTCTTGCAGAAGAGGCCCAGATTATGTATTTCTTGAATAGTTCATCCTGCTCAAGAAACTGATCGTTAGTCAATTTGAACCATCTATAATGGAGAGGAACTGGCTCTCCCACATATGTATTAACGTCAGAGTCATAATCCCACATACTTGGCAAGTCGGATACACTAAAAGGTCCAATGTCGAGGAAAGGGTCGTACTGAATCGGTATCGCATAAAAAAACTTACGCAAAGATTCCATCAGATCATTGGATTCAGAAATCAAGGCTTCGATTTGCTTTTTAATTTCCTCAGACACTGACCTGCATCTCCCAAAAAGTGGAACACATTCCTTTATAGGTTCTTTGGCGGACTATTTTATGGATTTCCATCTTTTTGCATCAGGTTATTACATTTACAAGAGTAATTCCCAGGGCACCTTTTATTATGAAAATACGTTATTGTCCTTGATGAAATTTTTGTTACTGGATGGCTCAGAACATTTTGATTCAATCTTAAGAAGTTTTTGAGGGGCGGCTAGAGTATCTAATTTACATAATAGGTACTCCAACGAGTTGCAAAAACACGAAAGAACTTGTCATCTTATATGCGCTAACCCGATTTTTGGAGCAAAAACCCTGACGGCATATGATAATTATATTAAAAATTGTTGAAGTCCCCAGAATAATAGCCTAGAAAATTTATTAAGATTAAGGTTATCGTTAACGATGCCTATATAATAATGTCATTAATGAGTTTCGAGGGGATTAGCTTGTACTGGGATGAAGCGTATAAGGGCAGGCCTCCGTGGGATATCGATTACCCCCAGCCGACCTTTCAGGCCCTTATAAAGAACGGAGAGATCAAGCCTGGCAGGGCCTTGGATGTCGGGTGTGGCCGGGGCGAAAATGCGATAATGCTGGCCAAGAGTGGCTGTGAAGTCACAGGAATAGACCTTGTGAAGGATGCAATCGCTGATGCAAATATAAAAGCTATAGAGCGCCGTGTTAAGGTAAATTTTGTCGTAGGGAATGTACTGCAGATGGACAGGCTTTTCATTGAAGGAGAGTTTGATATAATTATCGATTCTGGCTTGTTTCATGTAATGACAGATGAGGAAAGACTAGTTTTTGCATGGCAAGTGCATAGGGTGCTCAAGACAGGCGGCAAATACTTCATGCTCTGTTTCTCGGATAAGGAACCAGCCGGATACGGACCCAGGAGAGTTTCAAAAGCCGAAATCGAGAAAACTTTCACGCCTCTTTTTAAGATTATCTATATAAAAGATACAACTTTAGACTCAAGATTTGGTCCGAGCAGCAGGAAAGCTTATCTCTTATCGGCTGTCAAGAGATGAGAAGAGCAAGAAGTATCCTAAATGAAGTATCTTATACAATTATATTGCTTTAGACTACTTTAGAAATAACCATACATTCATGTTTCAGATCGAATAACTGAAAAATTGAATAACTGAAAAATTGAATAACTGAAAAATTGACTGATTGCGCTTTAAAGCTTCAATCCGTCATCGGTTATCGTAATATCGCAGGTACCGACAAAAAAGGTATCATGGATATCAACGCCATTTACGGTTTTCCTGGGCATGTCATTTACTTCCACGGTACGGTCAGTTATATAGATTTTCTTGCCTCCTACATAAAAAGTTCCGATCACTGCTACGTACTGGTCTTCTGTAATTTTAGCATTGAATATGACAGTACCGTCTTCTTTTCTTGTTAGCAGGAGACCGTTTCCTTTCTCTATTTCTCCCTGCACATTAAAATTTTCGTTAATCTGGGTAAACTCGTTTTTATCGATTTTTGCTATGAGCTCGGAATTTTCGTCTCGGATCTCGGTTGTCAGAATCAAGCTTCCATCGCAGTTCTCCAGGATGAATAAGGGTGTTCTGTCTCCGGTACTCCTATCAGGCTGATATGACAGCCTATATACTGGATCTGCGTATATATTCGATCCCAGAATCAGCATATAATCATCGTGAACCATGTGGCTTTCCCCTATGCATTTTTAAACACATATATGAGTATAGTTATATAAAATGGCCCATTCAATTATCCAAAAAGCCATTCATAATAATGTTAACCATTCATTTACTATTATAAGACGCCTCATGAAAATACGAAAAGTTTTCTATTTATATATGCAGCTTTTTATAGATCCTTGCTCAGAAGCGAATTAGAAACATCTAAAAAGAAATACATCGCTAAATTACAAAATTGATCTTCCATGCTAAGTGCTCGTTGTCAAACCTGCAAAAGCTGATGGATTTTCAATTTCTCGATTCTGACCTAAAAGTTTGGGAAGATTTGGCAGGGTGCTGTCAAGAAAAAATATATTTTAATAAAGTTAGGAATTGGAAACGAAACTAGAGAGAAAACTAAAAAGCTAATTTTAAGCGAGTGAATAGTACCTTACTTTTTGCTGTATCTTAGTTTAATAGTATCTTACTTTATCTGTATTTATGTAACCATGAACTAATCAGACTTTGCCTGTTCCATCACAGTTTATACAGTTATTGACTCCATCTCCCTGGCAGAATAAACATTCTTCCCATTTCATATCACCTTCAATTTCTCTCCATTCCCCACCAGCACCATCACAGTTCAAGCATCTTTCTCTGCCACTACCCCCACAATTGCGGCATGCGTCGTTCATGATTATACCTCCTAATTTAAGCATTAGCGTCTGATAAATTCGACATTTCATATTACGTCTTATAACTTCTGCATAGGCGTTGAAAAACTGTAACTATTTTTATAATAGATACTCTATGTTAAAATGATTTTGAAACAATGTTTCGGATAACAGATTTTGAGTCCAAGCGTCATAATGAGTAAAATAGATTAATTAGTTCGCAAGAATGCATTGCTCCAGGATTATTGAGGGAACAAAAACAAAAATTACATTAATTTCAGAAACTGGCCAGTCTTCAAAGAAATTTATTATGGCATTTCTTTTCTTATTGTTCAGTCATTTCTTTACTTTAGCAAATCTAGTAACTTTTTCTCTGTTCGACTTTTTTGTTAGGGGAAACTCTGATTGCATGTCTGTTATCTAGAATAAGCAGTACAAACCTTAATTTGAACCCTGATTTAGAAGGAAGTATTTAATTTCGCTTTCAGACTTATTTTTACTTAAAACTCCTTCTTTAAATTTTTCACCTAGATTTCCTGTAATTTCAGGTGGAACAGCCTTTTTTTGTAATTTTACTTTTTACAGTTTTCATCTTTTTAAATCAATATTTATTTAAAGCATCTTGTCAATCACTCATGGCATGGAAACCCCCGAACCCTCATCTTCTTTTGCAAAAAATTCCTCTTTTGCGGCAAATGTGTCTTATGCTAATAGAGGATTAGAGCAAGTATTTACCTGGTTTTCAGATAACTTAGGTACACTTTTGTTCATACTTTTTATTAGCTTGATTACTGTCCTTGCCGCAAGAAATGTAAACCGCCTTATGGAAAGCTACTTCAAAAAAGCAAGTGGCAGGCTACGTATGGACACTACGTCTTTTCGAATGTTCAGACATATTGTGGTCGCACTAATCTACTTTCTGGGAATTGTTATTGTTATATTCAGCATTCCGGGTCTTCGAAGCCTCTCAGTTGCCCTATTTACAGGGGCAGGAATTGCCGGTATAGTTCTCGGTTTTGCAGCCCAGAACACACTGAGCAACATAATTGCGGGGCTTTCCCTTGCCGTTTTTCAACCTTTTAGAGTAGGAGATAGGCTGGATATTATGAACGAATACGGGAAAGTTACGGATCTTAACCTTAGACACACTGTTATTATAACCTGGGATAACAGGCGACTTATAATCCCTAATTCCAAAATCAGCAATGAAGCGATAATTAATTGGACTATCGAAGACCCTGCAGTAATCTGGCCAATCGACATTGGAATAAGCTATGACGCCGACATCGATCAGGCAAGAAAAATTATGATTGAAGAAGCTAGAAAACATCCCAATGTAATGCCTCCACAGAAAGTTCAGTATAGCATTGTAAAACCCAGCTTAATCAAGTCCGAAACACTTAGAATGGGATTTCTTGACTCCCCTGTGCTTCATCCCGTTGATCCAGATTTCAGGGAGAGAGGAGAAGTTAAAGTAAATGTTGTCGAGCTGGGAGATTCTGCCGTAAAACTCCGAATGAATGTCTGGTTCAAAGACAGGAGCATTGCATATAGTTCAGGATGCGAAATCAGGGAAGCTATTAAGAAGCGCTTTGATAAAGAAGGCATAGAAATTCCGTACCCTCACAGAACTATTGTATATAAGACCTATCTTGAAAGAGAAAAGAAAAATACTGAAAAATTATCCCATACAGAGGGAGATAAAATCAAATATTCCGTAAAAAACCGATTAAACGATATTGACAGTTAAACAAATAACAAATTAGATTGGTTGACAAGAAAAACAAGTGAGAAATGAAGATTGAGGGAAAAGGCAAGTGAAAAATGGATTAAGAAAAAAGCAAATGAGAAAAGAGTTGATGAAAGGTAAAAGGGGATTTTACAGTTCCCTTTCATCAATTACTCTCTTTGTCTTTTTCATGCTACGAGGAAGTTCCCCTATTTTTACGCCCACAACATCCACGGTTACGCCTATAAAGTCCTTAAAGGCTTTTCTGAGAGCTCTTTCGGTTTTTTCTTTCCTTTTGGGGTCTTCTGCATCTTCTATCTCTACTCTAAAGATCATGCTGTCCCGGCCATCCTTACGTGTAAGCAAGATTTGGTATTCGCTGCTTACACCCGGAACCCTGTGAATAATGTCTTCAATCTGGCCTGGATAGATATTCACAGCTTTGAATTTTATACGGTCATCTGACCTTCCCAGAATCCGGTCAATTCTCGGGAAAGAACATCCGCATTTACAGAGGCCCGGAATGATCCGGGTCAGGTCTCTTGTCCTGTAGCGAATGAGAGGAGCTCCTTCCTTTGTGAGAGTTGTAATTACAAGTTCTCCGAGCGTGCCGTCAGGAAGCTGCTCGCCTGTAATAGGATCGATAATCTCAAGGAGCAGGTGATCGGACCAGTAGTGCATGCCCTCATGGAAAGAACAATCAAGGCCAATTCCTGGTCCATATATCTCGGTCAGCCCGTAAATATCAAAAGTTTCTATACCTAGCTCAGTCTCGATTCGGCTGCGCATTTTTTCACTCCAGCGTTCCGAACCTATAATGCCTTTTTTGAGATGAATCTGAGATTTAAGCCCACGTTTTTCAATTTCTTCAGCAAGCAATAGCGCATATGAAGAAGTACTTGCAAGGGCTGTGGATTTCAGGTCAACAAGCATTTCTAGCTGTTTTTCGGTGTTTCCTGGGCCTGTAGGTATAGCCATTGCTCGCAGACGTTCAGCTCCAAGCTGAAATCCTATTCCTGCAGTCCAGAGCCCATAGCCTGGTGTAATCTGAATTCGGTCCTGATTAGTCAGTCCTGCCATCATGTAGCAGCGCATCATCATTTCGGCCCAGACATCCACATCTTTTCGGGTGTAAGGAATAATTACGGGTTTTCCGGTAGTTCCGGATGAAGAGTGGATTCTTACGACCTCGGAACCAGGCACGGCCTGCAATCCAAGAGGATAAGCATCCCTCAGTTCTTCTTTATGAGTGAAGGGAAGAAACTTCAGATCTTTAAGCGACCTTATTTTCTCGATATCGACATTTGCTTCCTTGAACTTTTTCTGGTAAAAAGGGCTGCTTTCAACTACGCGCTTCAGCAATGCCTTCAATTTTACAAAGGTATCTTCTTCCGAAATTTTGGGATGGTAAAGCTGAACATTGGGATCAAGTTCAGTCTCAGTTAACGCTTCATACATACAATTTCACCTTTCGCTCCCCAGTTCAAGTGCCGGAGACAAATCTAATACATTTCATTGCGCGCTCGAATGCGGCTTTGTTTACAGCCCTGTATTTCTCAGGGATTTCGGCATTAAGCACTGCCTTTAAAGTTTCCTCTGAAAAAGGTAAGACTCGTGCGCCTGCAGCCGCTCCAAGCATTGCAACATTTGCAGCCCTGTATGTTCCTACTTCTGCTGCAAGCTCTGTGAAGTCGGAGCAGAGAACATCAGGGTAATTTGCACGTAAAAAAGAGAGCAAAGCTGAAGGATCATATTCAGGACTCCCAGGTGGCCTAGACGCCGGCGGGATAGCATGGGTATTTACCAGAACCTTTCCGCCTTCCCTGAGAAAAGGCAGATTTCGTATGGTTTCTGCGGGTTCTAGACCTAAAATCAGGTCTGCTTGCCCGATTGGAATAAGTGACCCGGAAACTTCTTTTCCTATCCTTATATGGCTGCTAACCGAACCTTCCCGTTGAGACATTCCTATGGTTTCGGCAGTGCTTACGTGGAATCCAGCCTTCATTGCAGCAAGTGCAAGCATTCTGGAAGCGAGAACAACACCCTGTCCGCCAACGCCTGCAATCAGAATATCATATTTCACAGCTTTATTCCTCCTATGCAGATAGCTTCCGATGGGCAGATCTGCGCACAGAGCCCACAACCGCTGCAACTGTCCTGTATAACAGGCTTGTCTTCAGCAAGGTTAAGTGCAGGACAACCGAGCTCTTTTATGCAAAAACCACAGCCTGTGCAGGCTTCAGGTTTTATTTTGTAATATTTGTCGGGTTTTGTAATCCCTACGCACTTTCCTTTAAAAACTATAACCGATGGCCCTTTAAAACTCATAGCTTCTTTAGCGGCTTTTACACAACTCTCAAAGCTGTTTGGATCTACCGTATCTACGGTCCTTACAAGTTCAACTCCGCAACTCCGAACCACGTCCGCAATCTCGATGGCTTTGAAGGTATTTCCAAGTGCGGTCAAACCTACCCCAGGATGGGGCTGGTGTCCTGTCATTGCAGTTGTACGATTGTCAAGGACTGCAAGAGTGATGTCAGCTCCGTTATAGACAGCGTTTACCACCGCAGGGATACCTGAGTGGAAAAAAGTTGAGTCCCCAATAAAGGCTACTTGTTTTACTTTCGGGTTTGTGCGGAAGAGACCTCCTGCAAGACTTATCCCGGCTCCCATGCAGAGGCATGTATCTACCATGTTAAGGGGATAGGCATTTCCAAGGGTATAGCAGCCAATATCCCCGGAGAAAATCGTATCAGCTTGAGCCTCTTTTTTAAGCTGTTTTGCAGCCTGTTTGAAAGCATAAAAAACGGTCCTGTGCATGCAGCCGGCACAGAGGGTTGGAGCCCTGATTGGAAGGGAGGGAAGCTTTTCTCTTGAGATAGCAGGGGAAGCGTGGGAAAGGCGTAAATTCTCTCCGAAAGCTGCAAGTGCGTTGTTGATGCTGTCAATAACAATATCCACATTGTATTCTCCGTTTACAGGGAAAAAGCCGTTCTTTTTTCCGTAAACATCAACAGGCAGATGTGCTTTCCCTATAAGCTGGAGTACCTGTTCCTCAAGGTAAGGGTCAAGCTCTTCGGCCACTATCAGCCGGTCAATGCCTTTAAGGAAAGAAAGGACTGCCTTTTCCGGGAACGGATACACTGTCCCAACTTTGAAGAGTGTAAAAAGTTCTTTAAAACCCCTGATAGTTTCCACGGCCTCTTTTACATAAAGGGCTGAAACGCCTGAGGCAATAATCCCAATTTTACCTGATCCCGAAACCGAATTGAAAGAAAGCCCGGAGAAGCGTTCGGAGAGCTTCCCCTGTACACTCTCAAGCCAAGGATGCCGCTCAGCAGTAAGCTTTGGAAAGATTGTCCACCGCCTATCCTTTACAAAACCTTCACCAACAGCCTCAACAGGAGCAGGTTCTGCAACTTCGACTTCAACATCCCCGCAACTGTGGGAAACTCGCGTGGTGGTTCTCAGGATAACAGGAATTTCGAATTCATGCGAAAGCTCAAAAGCCAGCTTTGTCAATTCGTAGGCTTCCTGAGGAGTTGCAGGGTCCAGGACAGGAATATTTGCAAAATGCCCAAAAACCCTTGTGTCCTGCTCGGTCTGGGAAGAATGAGGCCCCGGATCATCGGCAACGAGCAGGACAAGAGCTCCTTTTATCCCGATATAACTCAGGCTCATCAGGGGGTCGGATGCAACATTCAACCCTACCTGTTTCATGGTCACAAGCGCCTTTGTCCCGGAGTAAGCTGCTCCGACAGCTGTTTCAAGTGCAACTTTCTCGTTGCTGGACCATTCGGTATATATTCCACATCGGTCCGCATACCGAGCGATCGTCTCCAGAGCCTCGGTTGAGGGAGTTCCGGGAT
>JAMXLQ010000129.1 GCA_024280975.1 Methanosarcina sp. | reverse complement strand
TAGAATCTGGAACAGTTGAAGAAATTAAGAAGCAGACAGAAACCGAATCCTTAGAAGAGGCTTTTCTCAAACTAACAGGCAGGAACATCCGTGATGACAATGGAACAAGTAGACAAAGAATGATGCGAGGTATGGGAAGGATTAAATAATGATCGAGGTTATCTATTCTCTTTGCCTGAGGCAGCTCAAACATTACTGGCGTTCCAAAGCCAGACTTATAGGTACTTTAGGGCAGCCAATGCTTTTTTTGATAGCTTTTGGATTTGGATTCGGTCCGATGTATTCCAAAGTCAGTGGAGGAGCAAATTACATTGATTTTCTTGCCCCAGGAATTGTCACTATGGGAATTCTATTTACAGCTGTCTTTTCTGGTCTAGAGGTAATCTGGGACAGGCAATTTGGTTTTCTCAAAGAGACTCTGGTAGCTCCGATCTCAAGAACAGAGATTATGATCGGAAAAACATTTGGAGGTGCAACTATAGCCATGATTCAGGGCTTGATCATACTTAGCCTGACTTATATTCTTGGGTTCAGGGTTCCCAGTATAAGTAGCCTTGTTCTTGGGTTAATTTTTATGTTTTTGATAGCCGTCTTCTTTACAGGAATTGGCCTCACTATAGCTTCACAAATGAAAGATATGCAGGGTTTTCAGATGATATTGAACTTTTTAATTATGCCTATCTTTTTCCTTTCAGGTGCTCTCTTTCCTTTACAAAATTTGCCTCCTGCAATTTATTTCATAAGCAGGATCGATCCGCTCACTTATGGGGTTGACGGCCTGAGAGGAGCCATCGCGGGTATGAGCACTTTCGGCGTTTCCAATGATCTGGCAGTGATAGGCTCATTGTCAATTATCATCTGTTTGATAGGAACAGTGTTTTTTTCAAAGATGGAGGCATAAACCTCCAGCATTACTTTCTTTTCATTACTTTAACATATTCAAGAAGGCGAATTAAATGAGTGAAATTGACTGGGATACCCCAGAGAGTGCTGAAAGTTATGATCAGAATTGCGATCACCAGTTCCAGAAAGGTCAAACACTGGTCGAAATGATGAAAATAAAGAGCGGAGATTCTGTACTTGATATCGGCTGCGGGCAGGGTGGCAGGCTGTAAATGTTTCGGGAATTATTGGACCATCAGGCAAGCTTACGTGTATCGATCCTTCCTCGCATCGTATAGAACTTGCGCGGAGAAAATTTGATGTTAATTCCCTTAATAGTGTCCGTTTTCTTGTGGGACAGGCTGAAGATCTTAGTTCCATACCTGACAACTCAATCAACCATGCCTATTTCTGTTCTTCATTCCACTGGGTCGACGACAAGAAAACTGCCCTCAGAGAAACATATAGAGTGCTCCAGCCTGGGGGCAGCGTGGGGATGACCACACTTGACAGAGACAGCCCTGATATGATGAGAACGCTTGTAGATCCTATTCTTACAAAATACAACATTACAAGGAGCTATGAATTACATAGAGGTATAAATAAAGTCAATGCACTGGAGCTCCATAACCTCCTGTCTGAGGCTGGTTTTACCTTCATCTCAATTGAACCAAGGACGATCCCAAGGCAGTATCGTTCACCAGAAGAGTTTTTGAGGCACCTGGAAGAAAGGAATAGTTCGGGGAGCTTGTTGAAAGATATACCAAAGGAAACTAAGGGGAAGATCAAACAGGAGATTTACGAAGAACTCGCTAAGATCCAAAACCAGGATTTTGTTGAGTTTGGTATTGTTACGTTGTTCGCAATTGCAACAAAACCGAACTAGTAATGTTAATAGGACTTATACATTTGATAAGGTTCTATGAAGTCTACGGATAAGATTTTCTTCTATCTAATGTTGAACCTGTAAACATATTCGTTCTCCGTAGACTTTATAAAGTTAGATATTACAACTCTGCCTATTGAAATTTGATGTTTGATATTACACGATTTTGATATTACATGATTTTGTTCTATTCAGCCTACTAAAAACAATTTGATGATACTAGTTTCACACGGCGAGTCTAATTCCAAATCTTTCCAGTTTTGCGTTTCTTTATTTCTTTTCTGATAAGGATTAGTTATTAAAATATGAAGAAAAAAGAAAAAGGTGAAATATTAAAAAACAAGGCGATTGTACTCGCTTTTCAGACTTTATCAATGACCCATGTACACAGCCGAAGAAAGACAAAAATAAAACGCTAACCAAGTGGGGAGAAAGTAATATATACTTCTAACTTGTCAGGGGAAGTATGCTGATTACTTCTTCTCGCAAACCTTCTGCAAGGACCCGGACGCTTTGCAAGTTGTTCTCCAGATTTATAGCGGGTAGGTGTACTTCGCGTGGAAAAATGGGCATGCAGGAGCTTCTGGAGTTTGCAGAGGGCGGATCTCTCATAGTTATAGGAGAATACCATGGAAATCCAGGGGATCTCAGTTTTTACGATGAAACTGGAAAGCTTCTTTTCTCTCTCAGATTTACTGACTGGTACTCTGAGGGACGTGATTCCTACTGGTTTCCCGATCTCGAGCCCGCGATTATGGGTTATGGAGAGATTGCGGATGCCTTTGAATCTTTTTTCCATTTTCAGAGAGTCGAAAGCGATAAAATTGATCAACTTCCTCCCGGCTCCACCTTAATAGTCATCGGGGAAAAAGATATAGATTTTATGGGTAGTGGAAAGTCCCTTTTTAAACTTAATCTCCGAGGTTTTAAAAAGTATTGACTTTCAAGTCTTTATCTTAAAACTGAATTTTATAAACCAATTCTTTAAAGTCAGAATCTTAAAATCAACTTTCAAAGCAAATTGTAAATTTATTCTTTCTTATCCATTTCAAAAATAGGTTTTTTTCAGGAGGAATTCTTTGAAACTTTTCGCAGAATTCATTTTTGAATCCGAAACTGCAGGAACTATCTACAGGGCTGTCTTGCCCGAGCTTGATGATAACTTTTCAGAAAGGTCTGCAATAGATCTGTCTCTAGAGGACACAAACAGGCTGGTATTGAGTGTAAAAGCTCAGGATGTGATATCTCTTCGTTCAGCCTTGAACACCTGGTTCAGGCTTATCCAGATTGCCCAGGAAGTCCTTGAGACCACATCTGAAGCCCAGTTGCTGGGAGTTGAGTAAGGCTAATTTTGTACCTGTATAATTTTATTTTACCTTTTATAACTTAAGCACCTGAAAATGAAAATATCTCTCGAACAGGTCTGCTACTGAAAAATGCAAAAAAGTAAGTCTCGAATCTGGCTAAAAGTAGTAAATGTACTCATTTTGTTAGATTTGATAGATTTGATAAACACACCATACTTTTTGGCTTTAACCTTTTTATTGTTTTTAATTTAAGATATCCATTTTCTTGGAGGCGTCGGTACTAATTAGAAAATTTTGATAACTTTTTTCGGAACCCGATTTTTTGTGCCCACAATATGAGATGAGAATTAAAAATAAAATAAGGAATATTGAAACTAGGGCTGTTGAATAAGCCTTTTCTTTAGACTAGCTATTGAACACTGTAGGCAAAAAGATGGCTCTCAAATCTTGTTAAAAAGAGACAAAAGGAATCGGTATACTTTCTTATTAATGACTCTCTTATTGTACTGATGATAATGCATCCAGGGCGTCAATAAGAAGATCAGAAACGGGAATTTGAAAATAGTTAGGATGATATGGAAATTAATATAGAAAGTAGAATTATATAAAAGTAAAAGGTAGATACAAAACAAAAAATTTAACAGGGTTTTCTTTTAAGTTTTTTAATTCCGGCAAGCAAAAAGAGAAGTTATTTAGGCGTTCCGGAATTTCTGTCAGGGCTGGAGGTCGATTTCAATTCATTTTACACTTTAAACCTCAAGTTGAGCTCTTTATTCGTTCTGAGCTTTTTTCTGCCTCTTACTTGTCGTTTTTAATAACCGTGCGCTCCGGATTTTTTTGATTTGGGGCCTTTGTTTGGCCTGAAAGCCCGCTCCGGGCACTTCTTGGAATCGGTTTTCCCGCGTACTTCAAAGCCTAGGCTGAAACATTCGCCTTTTAGCTCATCAATAGCCGTGTAGAATCTGCAATCTTGGCATGTAGGCATTCGGATTACTACCTCCAGATATGTGAAGGCCATCTGGTTTTTGTCCCAGAGTGTTTGCCCGGATACAACCTCTAAAGTAAGAAATTGCTTCTCATCAGATACCGTAATTCAAGGATGTATCCTTTAAATAATATGTATCTGGAAATAAAACATTTTTGGTAGATCCCCAAAAAAGGTAGAAATTCAGGTTCGGTTAACTGCCTGAAGATCTCAATAACTAAAGTTATTTATAAATTAATATATTATGTGTATCTGGCCAGACGAACTTTTTCTGGGAGGGTTAATTTCTTCTGGTGGGGGTAAGTTTTTACAGGCTAGTTTTAAGTCAAATCTCTTCATCATCCTCAAATTCCACATCAAGTACAGGAAGTTCCCTTATCTTTCCTTCCCTGTCATAGCATGTCCAGCTCTGCTCATCATATGGGCGGCCAACTATGATATGATAATTTCCTGTTTTCGAAAAAAGGCGTAGGTCAGCCTGCGAAGGGCTACGGTTTGGGCCCGGATGGCTGTGGACCGAGCCTGCAGCTCTAATGTTCGGCATCATATAAAGTCTGAGGACTGCATTCGTATCACTGGATTCCGTGCCAGGCAATATAAGAACCTCAGTGATTATTCCGTCTCTTTCCTGCAAAAGTCCGGCAAATTCCTCAGGAGCCATGGACTTGCTTGCCTCCAGGATAAAATCAAGGGTATCACGGGCTATTCCTTTAATTTGCATAAAGGACTATTCACCTGAAAAGGTATATCTTTTCTGCGGTAATGGAATACAAAGTGGATTTTTATTTATTAAAGCTTAGTCGGGTTGAGGCTTCGCTCTCAATGTTGAATTTCATCAGGGGGTATTGAGATCAAAGATATGCGCTCGATTTCAGGCCTAGAAACGAACCTGAAAAAGGACTCTGTAGAGGATCTTGTAAAGCATTCTGAAAGGAACTTGGAAAAAGATGCTGGAAGAGATCAGGAAAAAAACCAGGAAAAAAGAAAACAGGAAAAAGGCAGTGAAATACACCAATCCTTATACAGGGAATCGCTTACCATGCACAGAAAATTCGGGGGTGTACTGGAAGTTGCAAGTAAAGTCCATCTTCAAACAATACACGACCTCAGCGTTGCTTATACACCAGGGGTTGCCGAGCCATGTCGGAAAATCAGCGAGAATCCGGATCTTGTCTATCTCTATACCCTTAAGAGAAACACTATCGCTGTTGTCACCGATGGTTCCGCAGTGCTCGGACTTGGAAATATAGGGCCTTATGCTGCCCTGCCTGTCATGGAAGGAAAAGCGATTATTTTCAAGGAATTTGCAGGTATTGATGCCTTCCCTATCTGCCTGGATACGCAGGAAACTGAAGAAGTCATAAAAGCAGTAAAGCACCTTGCTCCTGCCTTCGGGGGCATTAATCTTGAAGATATAAGTGCTCCTCGCTGCTTCGAAATCGAGACAAGGCTGCGTGAAGAACTAGATTTGCCGGTTATGCACGACGATCAGCACGGGACAGCCATTGTAATTTTTGCTGGACTTCTCAATGCCCTTAAAATTGTGAATAAAGAGTTAAACGAGCTCAAAATAGTGATCTCAGGCCTAGGGGCTGCAGGAGTTGCAATTTTTCGTTTCCTGGTTCGAGCAGGAGCCGATCCTGCAAAAATTCTTGCCTGCGATAGCAAAGGGCTCGTGTACAAAGGTCGGAAAAATGGTATGAACCCCATAAAGGAGGAAATTGTCAGGCTTACAAACCCCGGAAAATTGAAAGGAGGGCTTGAAAATGCCTTTCCGGGAGCTGACCTTTTTATCGGGGTCTCCGTAGGGGGTATAGTTACTGAAGACATGGTTCGTTCCATGGAAAAAGATGCAATCGTAATGGCCATGGCAAATCCTGTGCCTGAGATAATGCCTGATGCTGCAAAACGGGCAGGGGCAAGGATTGTTGCTACAGGCAGGTCGGACTTTCCAAACCAACTTAATAACTGCCTGAGCTTTCCGGGGGTTTTCAAAGGAGCTCTCAGTACCTGTGCAAGGAAAATAACACCTGAAATGGAAATGGCTGCAGCCCATGCGCTTGCGGAGGTTGTAACATTCAGCGAGCTTTCTGAAGATCATATTATTCCTGATCCTTTGGACAGGCGTGTAGTGCCTGCGGTTTCAAAAGCTGTTGCAGATGCATCACTTGAAAGCTGTGTTGCAAGGAAAAGCCACGAAGACCACCTCTGAGAGACATAAACTTACTGGAAAATCAAATTTATGGATAGATCTCCTAATTGTCAAAATTCTTTTAAAACTCTTAAAGTATATTTTTTAAATTTTTGCACTGAATCGCCTGATTCCGACACTATCTATTTCTATCCTACTTGATAAATAAATATTTTTAGAATTAATACTTTAATAAAGCTTAGGTCTAAAGGGGAACATAAAAATATTAGAAAGTTAAAACTAGTTGCAAGTGAAGATTATCTATTTTTTGTCAAGTATTAAGGAATGGAATAGATGAGATATAACAAAAATTTTTATCTAATTTCTTTAGCATCAGTAGTTTTGGTTACATTTTTAATCCTCTTTTCACCTGCGGCATTTGCAGCTAGTGTACAAGATACTCCACTCACAATTACTAAAACTCAGATTACAACCAGTGGATCAGCAGAGAGGCCTGCTATCTTCAGTGATAAGATAATATGGCAGGCTTACCGCAACGACAATGGAACTGGGATGAGTACTGATGTTTACATGTACAATCTCTCGACTTCCCAGGAAACTCAGATAACTACCAGCGGAACAGCATACAATCCTGCTATTTATGGTGACAGGATAGTATGGCAGGATGGGCGTAATGGAAAATTTAGTCTTGAGAAATCCGATATCTACGTGTACGATCTCTCTACTCACAAGGAAACGCGAGTTACCACTAATGGTTCGTACTCGACTTCCCCTACTATCTATAAGGATAAGATAGTGTGGACGAACTACAGTAGTAGTGTTCATATGTACAACCTTTCCACTCACCAGGAAAGTCAGATTGCTAGCAGTGAATCAATGATATTTAGTCCTATCATCAATGGTAATAATATAGCATGGGAAGATTTTCGTGTCTTTAGAGATGATAATGTTGAAGTTGATAGCTATAGATCTAATTCTTCCACTCATAAAAAGACTCCAACCCGTGGTATCTGCTTTTATGATTTATCCACTTATAATGAAACCCAGATTACAATTAATGGATCAGCAGCACACCCCGCTATTTGTGAGGATAGGATAGTGTATTACGATTGGCGTAATGGAAACTCTGATATCTACATGTATAATATTTCTACTTCCACAGAAACTCGAATTACCACAAATGGATCAGCACAGGATCCTGCTATCTACGGTAATAGAATAGTCTGGGTGGACGGGCGTAATGGAAACTCGGACATTTACGTGTACGATCTCTCCACTCACAAGGAAATTCAGATTACCAACAGTGAATCGTCTAAGGAATTTCCTGCGATTTATGAGAACAAGATATTATGGGAGGATACTTTCAATGGAAGCTCCAATATCTATATGTGTACTATTTCAGGAGATGAGCCTGAAATCAAAACACCTGTAGCGAATTTCAGCAGCAATGTCACCGAGGGTTATGCTCCCCTTTCTGTAAAGTTTATGGATCTATCAGAAAATGCAACTGTATGTAACTGGAATTTTGGGGACGGAACTAACTCAACCAAGCGAAATCCAACTCATACCTACTCTGCAACTGGAAAGTATGCAGTAACGCTAACGGCAAGCAATGGCGAAAATGGAACGGATATAAAAGCAAGTGAAATAAAAGTACAAAATGCTCCTCGAGCGGTTCCTTGTGGATTTAATTTTTTAATTCTTGGAATGATTGTATTATATTTATTTAGGAAGTCGATTTGAAGCTTTACCAAAAAATAGATGCCTTGTATACTTAAAAAGGCCCCATTTTTTAGATAAAGATCCAAAAATCTAGTTGTGAATCTCTTTAATAAGCCCAAAAAAAATAGAGCATAATTCTCATGACATATAAGAGCGCTGTTAGGAATATATCTGTTAGTTGCAGTATGGCAAGTCAGTTCAATTCTTAACTACTTTTCTAACTCTTTCTCTTAGTTCTCAGTTCGCTGACCAATCTTCAGAAATATTGTTTCGCAAATGACTTGAACCTAAATTATATACTTTTCTGTCATGTATTGTGGGGTGATATGAGATGAACTGCAGTGAACTGAGTAATGGTCAAACTATTGTCTGTGAGAGATGCGGGCTTGAATTCAAAGTGATAAGTGAGTGCAAAGACGATACCTGCGCCATAAGCTGTGTCGGCGATATAGACTGCTGCGGAGAGCCGATGAAACTGAAAGAATAAGTAAAAGATTAAAATCAAATAGTAAAAACCAAAAAGCAAACAAATAAATTCCCGGAGTACATAAAAAGGAGTAAATATGAAAAGACTCTGTTGAAGCCTTAATTTGATGACCCTTTTCTTACTAATTTTCATCCGATTATTCTTTCTTTTCATCTAATTATTACTTTCTTTTTGTTATCAGTGGTAGCGTACCGAAAGTTCTGTAAAATATGATTTCTTGTATCTAAACATTAAGAATCATAGCTATACAGCAACTTTTTGGTATTTTGTTGCTATAAGTTTCCGTGAAACTATCTAAGAAGTCTCTTGTGAACTCAGTATTTATCCTTTAAAAATATCTCAAGCTCATTAAAGGCTCATAGCAGGGCTCTATAGCAACTAATGCTTACTTTATCACAGTTGCGCATGCAAAGTGTCCATGCTTAGATGCATGATATCCATCTGTACGCCCTTGGAAATAACGTTTTTCAATGGCGGCTGAGTTTAAATCCTCGCAAAGGTGCAATTTTAAACTTATAAGATTGTCTGCCAATGTCAATGGGTTAAAGCCTGTTATCATCGGTTCTCCTATCTTCCGTAAAAACTCTTGTTTCCTTTGCATTTCTGTAGATGAGTTCTCCTGGTTAAATGCGTCATTATCTAAGTAATCGAAAACAACAGTACTGCCCATTGGAGCAACATTTGTAATTGAACGAAGAGTAGAAAACACCTCATAAGGTGTCAAGTACATGGTGACACCTAGCCAGCTAAAAAAGCTTTTAGCTCTTCTGTCATAAGATGATGAACGAGTTAATACTGATTCTAGGTCTTCTTTCGTGAAATCGATAGGGATGAAGTTCAATTTTGCAGGAGGTTCCCATCCCAACTCGGCAATTCGATGAAGTTTAAACTCTTGTGTAGCAGGGTGATCAACTTCAAACACTTCTAACTGTTCCATTAATTCTGGTCTCCTAAATGCAAAAGTGTCTAATCCTGCTCCGAGAATTACATACTGTTTGACGCCTTGACTGACAGCTTTCTCTAAAGTGTCTTCAGTGTATTTTGCGCGGCTGAGAATGTTAGGTGAACGAATTAAGGAGACTAAGGTAGTTTTCTGGTCAGACTGTTGTCTATTATGCTTGAGATCGTCAATCTGTTTAGCTTTAACCAAAATGTTTTCAATATGTGCTCGTTTTTCCTCTGGAATTAAACTATAAGCTAGAAAATCATCAAGTATTTTAGGAGTATCATTCATGGAGTGATAAGCACGCGTGTAGGCTGTTATCATTGCAGTAAAACTAGGGTCTTTTTCTTTCATTATATTTTACAGGAGGTCAATGAGTTTAAATATTTATGTGTTGGATTATACCTCATTAAAGTTCAATTGTTTTCAAATAAAAATACTGAATTTTGCAGGGAATCTCTTAAATCGTAGAAAGAGCCACAGAAATACTTATTAGAGCTTCCATGACATCAGCTGCAAGAAAGGACAGCAACGTTTTACGTGAAAATATTATTATTTTTCTGTTATTGCTTTTAGCTTTTCAGTTTTTGGGCTTCAGATCATATAGATAAATATCTCTTACATCCGGAGATTCCGAATTTCGATTATCTGCATATACGATTTTATCGCCATAAATAGATGGATCAGATGCATTGGTGCTGGCAGTTATGCGGGTTTTCTTGGTAGTAGATATTTCATATGTGTAGATATCCCCTACGCCAAAAGATTGAGGGCGATTTAACGTATATACTATCCATTTGCAATATATTGCAGGATCAATTGCATTTCCACTATCGGTGACCTGAGTTACTTTATGGGCAGTAATATCATACATATACAGATTGCCTGATTCTATCCATACTACGATATTTCCGTAGATATCGAGTCCGTAGGACTCGTAGCCTGAACTATTCGTAGTTATTATTGCGCTTGTTTGGTGAGTACAAATGTTATACATGCAGATATCATAACCACCGCTGTTGTTAGCTTGAGACCATACAACTGTCTTATAGTATATAGCAGGATAGCCGTGAACAGTGGCTATTTTAGTTTCATTGTTAGTATTGAGATCATACAGATAAATTCCGTCATTTTTGTGATCTTGAACATAAGAATAGTTGCTATTAGCATAGACTATATAATTACCATAAATATCAGGAGCATGCCGTTCAGATGCTATCTTAGTTTCATTACCTGAAGAAATGTCATACATATAAACAGCTTCACCCATATCACCACCCCATACGACCTTATTTCCATATGCATGAGTTCGGCCATCTGCAGCATGACCATCAATATCTGTTCGTTTTCCTGTAG